>JBJFDE010000352.1:0-17572 GCA_051889855.1 Candidatus Cryptobacteroides sp.
GGCAGATACTCGATCGAGGTCATGCCGGAATCCACTCTCAGAGTGTCTTGCTTAGGATTTGTAACACAAGACGTAAAAGTAGCATCCAGAAATGCCTTGGACATTGTCATGCAGACTGACAATCAGACACTTGACGATGTGATAGTTGTGGCATTCGGAACGGCTACGAAAGAATCCTTTACGGGATCTGCAACAGTCGTATCGAGCGACAAGATTGCAGAACGTCAGGTAAGCAGCCCGATTTCAGCCCTCAACGGACAGGTCGCAGGACTTCAGATGGTGGAAGGAAACGGACCTGAGTCAGACCCAACCATCATCATCCGCGGATTCGGTTCAATCAATGCCGGAACAAGCCCGCTGATTGTGGTTGACGGATTGCCATACAACGGATACTGGAGTGACATCAACCCTCAGGATGTGGAAAGCATAAGCGTCCTGAAAGATGCCGCATCCAATGCCCTCTACGGCTCAAGAGGTGCCAACGGCGTCATCATGATTACCACGAAAAGTGCCAAGCGAGGCCGTGCAGCCATCAGTTTCGATGCCAAATTCGGTGTGAACATGGACGGCAAGAATTATTACGATTATATTACCGATCCCAAGGAGTATTATGAGCTTCACTATTCAATGCTCATGAACTACTACCGTAATGCATTGGGACAGAAATATTCCACTGCAAAGCAGAGCGCTGAATCTGCAATCGGAAAATCATCCTCTGACGGTGGCCTGGGATATATGATATATGAAGTGCCTGCCGGCCAGAACCTCTTCGGAGACGACGGAAAGATGAACCCGAACGCCACTCCGAGAACCGTCCTGGGCAACGACGGAGAGCGGCACCTTCTCCTTCCTGATGACTGGAAGAAAGAAGGAATGCGCAACGGCTTCCGTCATGAATATACCCTGAACATCAACGGAGGCAATGAAGTATTCCAATTCATAGGCAGCCTCGGCTTCCTGCAGAGCGAGGGTCTTGCATACGGATCGGATTACAGACGTATCACAGCAAGGGCGAAAGCCGACTATCAGGCAAGACCTTGGCTGAAGGTTGGTGTCAATATGAACTACACCAACAACGTATCCAACAACCTCGGTTCGGCAATCAGCACGGTCTATGGAGTAGCTCCGATTTATCCTCTCTATGTACGTGATGCACAGGGAAATATAATGACTGATTCACATGGGAAGGTGTATGACTATGGTGACGGCTTGCAGACAGGCCTGATAAGACCGGTATATATTAATGACAACCCTCTTCAGGGAGACCTTCTGGACCTCAGCAAGAACGACTCCAATGCTTTCGGACTCCAGGGATATATAGACATAGATTTCTTCCGCGACCTCACCCTTACGGTCAATGCCAGCATATATGATACTGAAAACAGGTTTGAAAGCGGAGTGAACCCATTTTATGGATATTTTGCCAATACCGGAGGATATGTCTCCACATACCATTACAGGACATACGACATCAACACCCAGCAGTTGCTCAAATACAAGCACAGCTTCCCGGGTGGTCATAATATGGACATCCTCCTCGGCCACGAATACAACTACAATGTCGGCACGGTGGCAGGAGGCTCAAAGACCAATATCTTTGCTTATGAAGTGAATACCGAACTTGACGGAACCCTCATCAAAGAGTCCATCAGCGGCAGCAAATCAAAATACAATACCGAAGGATTCATGCTCAGAGGACAGTATGATTACAACGGAAAGTATTTTGCATCAGCTTCTTACAGGCTTGACGGTTCTTCTGCCTTTCATCCGGACCATTGCTGGGGCAACTTCTGGTCAGTGGGAGCCGCGTGGATCATGAACAAGGAAAAATGGTTCAATACCGGCATCTTCGATATGTTCAAGATCAAGGCCAGCTACGGAGTCCAGGGAAATGACGGCATTCCTTCATACCGCTACACCAGACTCTACAACATCGGAACCGTGAACTCCGAGGCTGCGACATCATTCAAGTCACAGGGCAACGAGGACATAACTTGGGAAAGCAACGGTAACTTCAATACAGGAGTTGAGATTGAAATGTTCACCGGAAGGCTTTCTGCCGAGGTAAACTATTATTATAGAATTACTTCCGATATGCTCCTTTGGAAAACCGTCCCTCTTGGAATGGGCTATGGCGGATATTATGACAATGTCGGCGATATGACCAACCAGGGCGTTGAACTTAATCTTTCAGGATCGATTATCAGAACGAAAAACGTCGATTGGTCTGTCAACCTCAACCTTTCTCACAATGTCAACAGAGTGACATATCTTCCTGAAGACAATAAGAGCTCTGAGATTGAAGGTCACGGCGGTTATCTGTCCGGGTACAGATATGTGGGTGAAGGGCTTCCGTTATATACCTGGTACATAAAGAAATATGCAGGTGTAAGCGAAGAAGGACTCCCAATGTGGTACAAGAAGGACGGAACCACATCGACGAATTACGACAATGGAGCATATTTCCTCTGCGGAGATCCTCATCCTGTGGTATATGGCGGTTTCGGAACAAGCCTGAATGCCTATGGCTTCGATTTGTCGGTGAATTTCCTCTATTCAGCAGGCGGCCAGATTATGGATAACGGTTACAAATCCCTGATGGGCTCCCCTTACGCTGGAGTCACCGGCGGCAACTACCACAGGGACTTGCTCAATGCATGGAGCAGCGACAATAGGGATTCCAACATTCCTCGCGCCCAGTACAACGACCAGAATATCAATGCGGTATCCGACCGTTTCCTCATCGACGGAAGCTGTCTGACATTGAAGAATATCAGTCTGGGATATACCTTCCCTTCAAAATGGATGGAGAAAATCAAAGTGACAAGCCTGAGACTTTACGCCTCATGTGACAATGTTTTCTACTGGTCAAGACGACAGGGCCTTGATCCGAGGACGAGCCTTACCGGAGATACATCAAGTACCTCATACTCCCCAATGAGGACAATTTCCGGCGGTATTAGTTTCAAATTCTAAGATGGAGGACTGAACAATGAAAGGAATAAGATATATAATCTCTTCAGCTGCAATCGTTTGTCTTTGTTCCGGATGTCTCAAGCAGACTTTCCCGACGGATATGATTACGGAAGAGCAGCTGGGATCTTCGACCAATGCTTTGTCTGCACTCAGCAGGGCAAGCGCTGCCGTACTTAACAAATACGGCTCATCATACGATGCATTCGGCTACCCGGCCATCATGATGTGGCGGGATGTGATGGGAGCTGAAATCCCTCCTTATGCAACTGACTACGACTATCATCCATATTATGCTCAGTGCCAGTACCTTGGCAACTATATCATCCAGCAGGAATGGTGGTCCCTCTTCTATAAGATAGTCTTGAATGCCAACCTTTACATGAAAGCGGCAGAGGGCATTGAAGAGGAAAGTGTACTTCGCGACCTCGGAAATGCGTATTGCTACAGGGCATTCGCCTATCTTGACCTTGCCAGAATGTATGAATATCACGATACTGGCTTTGACGAACTTGACAATGAAGCACGCAGCAGGGAAATCGCGACCTTGACAGTTCCGATTTACACCGAAGATACAACAGAAGAGCAGGCGAAAAACCTTCCGAGGGCTCCTTTTTATGAGATATACCGTTTCATCCTTGATGACCTTGACAAGGCTGAGGAACTCCTTAAGGACTATGTTTCTGCTGAGGTGAACAAGGCTGGCATTTCACTGGTTTACGGACTTAAGGCAAGGACTTGGATTGAACTTGCTTCTCGTTTTGATTCAAGTATCTGCAGTACAGCTGATTCCGATCTTTCTCTCATGCTTGCGCATGAGTCGGATCTGCCTCAGTATAAGCCGATGGGCGTGACCGGTGCCGTCGATTGTTACCGCAATGCGCTTAATTATGCCACCCTGGCGATGAGTTACCATTCACCTCTGACCAAGAGCCAGTGGCTGAACCCGGTAACAGGTTTCAACACCGCACAGAATGCCTGGATTTTCGGAATGAAGATAGGAGCCGAGGATGTGGAGAGCTCATGGATAAGTTTCACTGCGAACATGTCTGCTGAAACTTCCTACGGAACAGCAAACAAACTGTACAATTGTTACAGGATGATAGATGCAGCCCTTTACAAGAAAATCAAAAGTGGGGACTGGCGCAAGAATACCTGGATATCTCCGAGCGATGCAGGCAAGGAAAGTGCATATTCAAAATACGCCACCAATCTTTCTCAGGAGGACTTTGCACTCTGTCCTGCCTATGCCAACCTGAAGTTCCACCCGGGCTCAGGCGATATGGACAACTATCTTGTCGGTAATGTCATCGACATTCCCCTGATGCGTGTTGAGGAAATGTATCTCATTGCAGCTGAGGCTGTTGCTAATATTGACGGCAAGGATGCAGGATGCCGTTACCTTGAGGATTTCCTCAATACATACAGGTTTGATGACGGGACTTATTCGACTGCAGACATTCATGATATGGATGCATTCCGCACCGAAATCCTCAATCAGAAACGCATTGAATTCTGGGGAGAGGGAATTGTCATCTTCGACTACAGAAGACTCCGCAAGGCTGTCACTCGAGGATATGATGGCAGCAATTTCCCTGAATCCTACCAGTACAATTCAAAGGAGGGCTATGTACCTGCCTGGTCAACAGTATATATCACATCAAGCGAATATCAATACAATCATGCCCTTGACGGCAAAAACAATCCTGATCCGTCAGGCTTTGGTATAAAATGGACAAAATAATAATTAAATCGTAATTATATGAAAACGAACTATTTATCTTTTTGCGCCGTAATTATGGCTGCTGCAATGAACTTTGTATCATGTCAGGAAAAGGACCCGCAGGGCGGAAACAAACCTGAAGATCCTGCAACTGTGGTCGCAGATGTATTCTTCTCTGCCGAGAATGGTGACTATTGCTATTATGTAGGAAAGAATGGTTCGGCTGATGCCGAATTGGTTGTTGTCAGGGAGAATTCTTCCGTGGCAGATGAATATGCCATCAAGGTGCTCAGTGCTGACAAAGGTGTTGAAATCCCGGAAGTTGTCAGCTTCAAGGAAGGTGAGACTCGGACTGTCATCGTGGTTTCAGGACCTTCAGACGGCAAGACCGGGGATGTTTTCTCTTTTGAAATAATGTTCACAGGCGACAATGTCAACCCATCAGCAAACAGTGTGACAGGAACTACTCGTTGCGAAGGAACCTTCTATTTCTATGAGGAGATGACAGCCGCAGCCTGCTTCCTTCCATGGGGCGATACAGGTGACATATTCAACTACATGGGTGACATGAAGCAGATTGTCTGGAAACTTGACGATACCAATTACATCTTCAGGAACTTCCTCGGAAGCAAATATGACTTGAAGGTGATTGTCGATGCCAGCACATATCTCATCAAGAATATCACCTATGGATATGACCTTACTTCACAGATAGATGAATATGGCGGAACCACCTATTATTTCTATAATGACCAGATTGAGGAATTTGCAGAAAATGAGGGCTGGGAAGATTTTGCCCCTAAGGGTGACCGCCGCATAATCAGCTCTCTGTCCCTCTATCTTGATCCTGCGCAATCTTATTCGGCCTTTGTTCCGGCAAGCGGTGACAGTGCTGCATATTTCTATTTTGCATCCCCTACGGTATATTTCTACAGCGAGCAGGATGAGATTGACAAGGAGTTCTCAAACTGGCAGTATTTCTGCGTATATCTGTACTCTGATGACAAGCTGGCAAAATGTGATTTCGTCGGATTTCCTGAAGTGGAAAAGAAATTATTCCCTGATCCAGTCTATTCTGAAGATCCGAAAGACGGCAAGGTGCCATTCCAGTTCTATCTCGACAATGAGCAGATATATCTTGACACCCAGTATGCTGCCAAGACTGACAAGGGTTATTATTTCGAGGATTTCATGATGTCGGAGACCAATCTTACCATCATCCCTTCTGGAAGCACATTCTCCATCGAGGTGACCAACGCCGCAGGTGAAGTCCTTTCCAATACAGTGACTGACGGTTACAGATATCTTGGAATGGAATATATCTTCCCTTGGTCATCCAATGAGAATTGGTGCATATATGGTATGTATATGTACAATGACAGTGCATACATTGGCTGGGACGAGGCAAATAAGTCGGCCTGGTTCTATGGATCATACAATATCTATAGCGGAGATGCCGGAGCTTATCTCGGAAATGAGGCCGGTTATGTTTACATCTATTGGTAAACGATCATTACAACAAATATGTAACTCCCCAAAAACACATAAATATTGATACAGGCAGGCGGTTCCTCGTGAGAGAAACCGCCTGCGGTTTGTATTGGCATACAGATGCTTATATTTCCTCGACCTTGAGGATGCCGTTGCGTGTCATGAGGATGCGGAAATGCTTGTAGCTGCTTTCTGATTCCTGACAAAGTTGGAAGATTATGTTGATGTAGTAAATCTTCTGAACCTTCACGGTGTGGATGCTTCCGTCCGGGGAGAGATGGTCAATCGGTACCTCGGGGTTATCCATTTTCTGCGTGAACCTGTTCAGGTGCAGTCTCATGATTTCGTTGATGCCATTCAACGGGTAATCACCCGTGCTTGAGAGAACCTTTCCGTCAATCATCACTCTTTTGCGATAAAGCAGAATCTTTTCCTCGAAAATCCTCGAAGCATCATCAATCGTGGCAGAATCGTTCCTCATTGCCGTTACAATTTCCGGGGTCTTTGCCTGTGATATGAAATCGACGCCTTCCTTGATGAAACCGACATTCTTCTTTCCAATGGAGATTTTTGCCTTTTTGTCGTAATATTTGTTTCCAAGCTTATGAGCGAAGTAGAAACGCATCAATTCCTTGATACGGTCTTTCATCATATAGCTGATAACCAGCGCAATGAACAGAGGCCAGGTGATGTTTCCGAATTTTACCTGAGTCATCCACGCCACGGTTGTGGCGAAAATCATGGCAATGCCTGCCGCTACGCTGTAGTAAAGCTGCTCCACGGCCACGCCGTCCTTCTTCTTGTCCAGACTTATGAACAGGTCGCTTTCCACGAATTTCTTCAGCATTCCGTTGTGATACACAATCAGACGATTGTGCTCAGGGTCATCACCGATTATCTCATATCCTTTTCTCTTGCGGTACCTGACCTCGTCCTGTATGAGTTTCAGCAGCTTATCCCTCTGTCCTTCGAGCTGTTCCGAATGTTTGGAAGCATCGATTTTCTTGAGCACCCTCATCACCCTCACTTCCACAATATGGCTCATGAACTCGTCGGCGAGCTTGAAATAATTCCTCTCCTTCGAGAATTGTGATCCTTTTGGGATATAATTCTGCAGTGACCTGTATTTTCCCAAAATCTGCCTGCACGAAAGTTCCATGCCCGAAGCAATGTCCTTAAGTGTTTCCTGGGGTTTGGAACTGCGGAACTGGTGCTCGACATTCCTGAGTGCGCTCTTGAAAATGGCAGCGAACATTTTCAGGTGATATTCATAGTCGTCAGAATTCTCCATACCGCAGCCAAGATTCCCGATGGAATTGTTCAAAGACCTCAGTGGCAGGGACTTGTCATTAGCGATATCGTCAAGAGAGAATACAGGAGTAATGAGCCTGACATTTGATTTGATGTCACGGTAGAACTGGTTCTTGCCATAGCTTTCCGGGTTGATGCCGATGCTGTTGGGAACGAAAATCCAGGTGTTTACCGCAAAATCGTTTTTGCCGTCGGTATGGCTGTCCTCAAATCCGAATTTGAATTCAACCGAAAAATTGTCATGTTTCTTTGCGTGGATTGTTACCATAGGCCAGGGGTATATCCGAGCCATTTCAGGACAGTAGCTCCCCAGATGAGGATGAGAACCCATGAAATGACCATCATCGTTATTCCGAATTTGAATGTGTCAGACCAGCTGTACTGGTTGGTGTTGTAAAGCAGTGCGGCCGGCTTGCTGTTGAAAGGAAGCACATACACATGTTCGATGAGCATTGCCACCGGGAAGGCCAGACTGAGCATCGGAAGACCGAATTTCTGCTCGACTCCGATAGCTATAGGCACGAAAATCAGGGTACGCATTGTCTTGGACTGGAAAATCAGTCCGCTGAACATCATCATGAATGTCAGCACGACATACAGGAGCCAGAACGGAGTGTCAGCTGTAACTCCGAGTGAATCAAAGAATTGGTTTACAAGCGTATCCGGAAGGGAAGTCGCCTTGAGTCCTGCTCCGAGGGTATAGGCACCCGCCGAGAAGAGCATCAGATGCCATGGTATGTCAACATCGTTCCATTTCACTACACCGATGCCAGGCATCAGTGCTATTACTGCTCCTATGAAAGCCACGACTGTTGCATCAATCCCGTGTAAACTATCAGTGGCCCACAGGCCGAGAACTCCGACAAAAATTGCGATTGCCTTATATTCATCCACTGTCATCTTACCCATTGAATCCAATTCCGCACGCAATCTCTCCATTCCGCCTTCAATCTGTGGTCTTTGCTCTTCATCCTTAATAGGAAACAGCACCTTTGTTCCAATAAACCACCCCAACAACATAATAATGACAGAAAGTGGGAAACAAGCCACAAACCAGTCGCTGTATCCCAAAGTACTGCCGTAAGCGCCCATAAAAAGGGAAATTGCAAGGAGGTTGGCTCCGGAGCCTGTCATAAATCCAGTAGCGCCCATATTGACCTGGAAGAGATTCTGCAGAACGAGATTTCGCCCGAAATTGTTCCTGTTGCCGTCAGAAGCTCCGTAGATTGCAGCCACTACCATAAAAATCGGCAGCAGGATGGTTGCCTTGGCCGTCGTGGCAGAAATGAAGGCTGACAGTACAATGTTGATTATCATGAAACTGAAGAATACACCCCTTGCGCTCTTTCCGAATTTGAGCACGAACCACAGGGCGAATCTTTTGGCGACTCTGGTCTTGACCAACATGCTGGCAAGCACGAAAGAGAGAATGTTCAGCCACATTACAGGGTGGCCCAGCTGTGCGAATGCTTCTTTCTGGCTTGTAACCCCTGTGAGTACAATGGCAAGCGTTATCAGCAAGGATGTCAGATAGTTAGGTATTGCCTCCGTCATCCAGAGAATGAGGCCTGAAATGAAAATTGCCAGCATCGAACGTTCTGCCGGAGTGGGCAGAAAGTCGATTTTAATCACCCAGTTGAACAGGATGAAACTGATAAGTGCGAGTGGGCCTCCGAGCCTTGCCATCCATTTCTCGAATGAGGATTTCTGCATCTTCGGAAGTTTCTCGACTTTGTAGTTGTTCATGTCCAGCGGGTCGAAGACCGCAGCAGTGTTATTGTGTTCTTCCATTGTCATTAGTTTTATGGGTTATTGGTGGTTATTGGGACCCGGAGTCCCGGTCAGGGGACAACGGGTCAAAGCAATGATTATTTCCAGTTCTTATAAGGATTCTTCATGAGCATGGAGTTGTAATATTTCACATCTCCTGTGACTTCCTCGCCCAGCCATGATGGTTTCTCGAATGCCTCATCCTCGGCCCCAAGCTCCACCTCGGCAACTGTAAGCCCTTCATTGTCACCATAGAACTCATCCACCTCATAAGTGTGGCTGCCGGCATCAACAAGATAACGGGTCTTGTCGATAACTCCAGGCTCACAAATCTTCAGCAACTCCTGAACCTCCTCGACAGGGATTTCCTTCTCCCACTCGAAGCGGCTTGCCCCGCTTGCGCTTCCGATACCTTTGATGGTGATGAAACCTCTCTCGCCCTTAACTCTCACCCTGACGGTGCGCTCAGGAACAGAGCTGAGATAACCTTGTGTAATGCGGGTGGCCTTCTTTACGAACGGCTTGAAGTCGCCGGCCACCAAGAATTTCTTTTCAATCTCCTGTGCCATGATTATTCGTTTGCAAGTGGTTTGTCAGACATACCGATCACTCTCTTGATAGCCTGGAGATAGTTGATGTTCTCCACGCCCTCGAGACCGCAGTCCTTGATTGTTTTCTTGATATCCTCTATTTCTGTAGATTCAGAGTTGATGGTGACAACTTTGGCTCCGTTAATGAGCACATTGCCCACCTCGCAGATAGTGTCGTTTACCATGTATCCGAAACGCTGCTTGTGAACCCTTACGGCTGCAAGGTCAGGATTTGCCGTCACCATAGCTATGAACTCATCATAAGTATAGGTATCCTTGTCAAGAGCTGGCATTTCTACCATGAAAGCAGGAAATACTTCATTTTCAAGCACTTCCCTTGAAATAGGGAACTCTCCCTTCATAAGAGGATTCCACTGCTCGAGACCATCGACAGTCTGGACATAAGTCTTGATATCCATCTTGCCGTTGCGGATCTTGGTGTTGTTGATATCATTCTTGCGTGAGATGATATAAATCTCATCGCTTTCCCTTTCCCATACTTTCTCCGGAACCGGTACGGAAAGACGGGCCATTCTCTTGTGTGCCTCACAGAAGCACTGTCCGAAAGAGCGGAACTCAAAGCGTGGCTTTGAGATTTCTCCGATTTTAAGTTCTGCCATTTTTTATATGTTTTAGAAAACTATTGAATTACTGTAGGATCTTCGGTGCCGGTTGCTTCGTTGAGAGCATTGACCGTTGCCTTGGTGATAAGGAATTTTCCTGTTCCGTCAGGAACGCGGCTCCATGAGCCATCGATGGCGTCAAGACTTTGTGAACCCCATCCTTCGCCTTTTTCGCCTCTCTGGAATTTGTCCACAACCTTTCCTTCTGGGTCATAGAGCTCCACGATTACGCTCTTCTTTGCAGAGAAACCGCTGCTGAATCCATCAGGGGTCGTACCCTTTGCACCGACGATTGCATATACGCTTTTCGCACCAATCTTCAAATCATCAGCCGCTGCCCAGCATTCAGCCTCATCCTTGAACAGTTTATATCCCTTGAGACTGATTTCTTTGTTTGTAGTATTGTAAAGCTCGATGAATTTTTCTGCATCAGCGCCATTGCCGCAAAGTTCATTGAGGACAATTGCAGGTCCGGCAGGAGCCTCACCCCAATTGAATGACACCGTACCTTTTGCATTGGATTCACCGATTGAACCAGGACAGAATACCACCCACTGGGCATCTCCGTCAGTCTTTCTTCCGAGAGTCTGTACAGGGTCGATTCCTTCTTCGAAAGCGAAGAACTTTTCGCTTCCCTTGGAATTGTCAACCATGTCGAGGACTTTGTCGTTCTTGTCAAACATTTCGAGCTTGAAGCCCTTGGTAGCGGACATTCCGAATGAAGGACCATCTTTTGGGTCTGCACTCTTTGCTGTGTAAACCACTATGCCTTTCGGAGCAACCTTCACGTCAGGGAACTCCCATCTGTCGCTTTCATCCTTGATGATGTAGCAACCCTTCAGGCTGATTTCTTCGTTGCCATTGTTGTAGAATTCGAGCTTCTTGTTGTTAGGGTCCAGCTCATTGATCAACAATGTCACAGGAGCTTCCGGTTTTTCTTCCGGAATGAGAGCGTCAGGATTCAGCTCGTCCTTTACGCATGAACTCATGCACAGAGCAGCCATTGCTGCAATCGGGAAAAATATCTTTTTCATCTTTATTCTATTTTTAAAAGTTTATGAAATTGCATTGTCCCGGCATTAGAAAGCAACCTGGAAACGCAGTGAAATCATCTGATAGTCAACTCCTGCCTTACCGTTTGGAGCTACAACCTTGTTAGGGTCTTTTGTAGGTTTGCCTTCGAGGTCATATCCTGTGTAAAGCTTGCCTTTTCCGTTTGCATAGCGGTCATTGTTGTTGTACTGCCAGTTGAGGACGATTTTCACATTCTTGTGAGGGTAGTAGTTCAGGCCGACTGTATATGCCTCGGCGCTTCCACCCCAATATCCGACGTCTGAAGCCTTGCGAGAGAAAAGTTTGCCGGTATTGAAGTCGCAATATTCATAACGGAAAGCAATTTCGAGGTTGCCCCATTTGCGCTCGCTTGTGGTGCGGGTATATTTCGCTCCGTCTGAGTCGTAGTTCTGGGAACCTCCGAAAAGAAGCCAGCTTGCCTGTGCGTACCAGCCCTCTGCCCACTGCGGGCTCATAGGGTTCTTGCTCTGGTCAAGGTAAGCACCCCTTGCGATGTAGGCAGTTTCATAGCGGAGCTGTTTCCAGTGTCCTGCGAGCTCCACTGTCCATGCGAGTTCGTGGTCGAGACCTTTGATGACGTCGGTGTCAAGATATTTCTTGCGGTTGATGCTGGTTGAGTTGCGTGAGCTGTAACGAGCAACATTGTAACCGTCTGTGCTTGTGAGCTTTGGCTCTCTGTATGAGAAAGCGCCACCTATATGAAGAGAAGCGTTCTGAGCTTTGTAGAGGGGACGGAAAACGATTTTTCCGGTGTATGAAAGACCTTCGTTGTAACCGAAATCCTTGTTTCCGTCTTCCATAGCTGTCATTTCCTCTGATCCTTTGAGCTCAGGTCCGAATACTCCGGCTGCTGCCCAGAACCATTTGTTGGCATAACGCGCATTGATTCCGAGGTGACGTGAAGGAGCAAGGTTTGTAACCATGGCCCTTTCCATGAACATCAGGTAGCGTGAAGTAGTGTTTCTCTGGATGGAGAAATTCTCCTTGAAGTTACCTGCCTTGATTTCCAGTCCCGGAACACCTGTATAGGCAAGGATTGCGTCCTTGATTTCCGGAGTACCGCTTGTCCAGTCGGTATCAATTTCTCCGTACCAGCTCTTGCCAAGCTGAGCCTTCACTGCAAAGCGTGCGCGGCGGATATTCATACCGTTGCCGATATGATTGGTATTTTCCTTGCCGTCAAGCTGTTTGGCGCAGAAATCCGGAGCACCGAAATATACTGCGGCATCTCCCTGAACTCGGACATCGAACCACATTTTGTATTTCTCATCCTTGTTCTGGAATACCAGAATTCCATCCTGAAGGTTTGCCTGAACAGGAACAGACTGGACTTTCTGACCATACTGGTTGACTTCCTGGACATTTTCTTCATTGTCCGGCTGCTGGGCTGCGGACATCGCGAATGTGCTTGCCAGCATCATAAGCGAACTGAATAATACCTTTTTCATTGTCATAAAGTTTTAATGTTATTGGTTATAATGATTTGATATAATTGACGAGATTGTCACCTTTTTCCAAACCGAGCTTCTGCCTGAGCCGGTATCTGCTGATTTCCACACTCTTGGGCGTGATGTTCATCAATGTCGCAATATATTTGGTGGAGAATCCGAGCCTGAGCAAGGTTGCCAGTCTTTTCTCCTGAGGGGTCAGGTCCGGAAATGCTTCCGAAAGTTTCTGGTTGAAATCTTCATGTACTGACTCAGCCTTAGCATAAAAATAAGAGGTGTCAACATCACGGTCATAAGAAAGCCTCTGTCTGATGGACGCACCGAGCTGGGTGGTCAGTTCATCCTTTCTTGTCTGGTCGTCAGATTCTTCGATTTCTTTGACCAGCGCATACAGCGACTCCAGGAATTCTTTCTGTTCGCAGATGCTCAGTGCAACATTCATCACCTCCTGCCTCTTGATTTCAAGATTCTCATGAAGAGCTTGGTTTTCAGACAGAATGACCTTCATTTCCATGTCATTCAGGGCCTTGCTGTGCTCGTAGATTTGCTGCTGCTGGGAACGCACAAGCTGTTCCGTTGCCTTCCTTTGTTCTTTCTGTCGTCTCAGATATATCATTATTCCTATAGAAGCAAGCACGATTACTGACAATACTATGATGAACAATTCGATGGCATCGTCGCCTCTTTCCTTGTCCATTCCGCTGAATGCCAGCATGATATGGCAAAGAAGCATGGACCCTGCGGGCGCAATCAGGCTTGCCGAGGCTTCACGGATATATTCATCAGCCTCCAGCAGCCTGTGTCTGATGACCATCTCCGTACCTCCAATGGCAGCTAAGAGTATTGTGCTGACTGCAAGCGGCATGGCGGTAAGCCCTATTGCAGCACAGAGAGAGGCAGACGAGAAGAATACAAGCACGGCAATTGTCGAGATTCCTGCAGCAAGGACATTGTACAGCAGGAAATCGTAATATTTGGATGATTCTGTGGAAGTGATTGCATTGATACGCTTGCCGAAAACGGAGCAGAAAGCTATGAAAACCGCGCAAACCAGCCATGGTGTCCTGTCACTTGGCAAACCGTTGATATAAGCTCCGATTTCCTTGAGGAAACCTCCCCAGTTAAGTCCGAGCGCAAGTCCCGAAAGAATGATCAGAAGGACAATGACCCCTCTCATCCTTGCTGCAAGACGGATAAGATGAACTCTTTTGCTTGCAATGGTGTACTTGAACAAAAGCGACAAAGCAGCAGAAAGCACGAATGCCGCGAATGCAGATGCAAGGATGGTCAGGAAATACCTTACGGTCTGGTATTCAGCATTGACAGCAGCTGCATCGCAGACCAGAAGCGCTCCTATGAAGGCATAAAGAAAAGATCCTTTCATACCTGCAACTTTTAGCAGAGCCAGCACTATGATGGTCGAAAGGATGGATATTGCTGTGTCGGATGTTTCGAGTCCTTCAGTCCCGATATGTGAAAATATGTTTGATGAAGGGAATCCCGACGGTAAGAGGATTATACTCAGGCAAATGGCGAATGACGTGATTATCAAGATATTCCTGCTTTTGGCGGCACAGGTCGGCACATACAATCCGGACAGGGTGGGGAATTCCTCCACCATGAACCAGATGATTGCCATCAGTGCGAACAATATGAGCAGGAACAGTTTCACGACACCTTGTACTTATAGAGTTCTTCTGATTGTCATGACAGCAAGCTGGTCGGCAACGTTGGCGGCAGCTTTGGACAAGTTTTCAATATGCAGGGCGAAATACCTGAGGTGGAATTTCTCACTGAGTTTCAGGCTTGTCATTTTATGGAAAACAGTTCTTTTGATGGTCTGTGAATATTTTACAGCTTCCTTTTCATAGTAATATGCCCTTGAAATCTTGTCTGGAATCGTGTCCGGGGCATTGAAATATGCCTTTGAAGCAGGCACGACAGCCTCGACGGCAAGAGTGGAGAATTCTGTAAGTTTCATGAAATCACCGTTCAGCTCAGAAGGGACGAACGGAGTCTCTATTTCAAACTGGAGCAGACTTTCATTCAGAATCTCGGTGATGTTGCGGGTTTTTTCCAAGAGCCTCATTATGTCTCCTCTTGCTCTTACCAATGCAGTCTGAGTATATAATGCATTCTCAATCTCTCTTCTGAGAACTTCAGTCTGGCTGTCAAGAGTTGACATTTTCAGCAAATTCGCATTGAAAGCCTCTTCATTGTTATATAGGTAATTCCTGACTCCTTCCTTGAATACCAGTGCCTGCTGGTCCATGAGGTCGAAGTAGGTGTCAATGTCTTCTATGAGTTTATTGGTTTTCTTACGCGAGAACATATTCTTTGTTTTGATTCTCCAACAAATATACGATTTTTATCATTGT
Organism: Candidatus Cryptobacteroides sp.; assembly: GCA_051889855.1. GTDB lineage: Bacteria > Bacteroidota > Bacteroidia > Bacteroidales > UBA932 > Cryptobacteroides. The sequence goes on from JBJFDE010000352.1 coordinate 15,382, forward strand.
AGAGATATATTGCGTTGTAGTGCTTCTCCTATACATTATTGTTGTATATTAAAAACAACATTGAAACCCAATAAATTATATAAATTATGAGATTCAGATACAAGTGAATCGATAGAGTTTTTGTAGAGGAAAATTTAAACTGCTAGCCGATCTTTAGTGTCACAATAAAACCTTCGTGAGAATAGGTAATGAGGAAATTATTACTAAATTCGCGGCCCGAAAACAAAAGGAGGCTGACAGATGTCCGGTATTAAACAAATAATCAGGGAGTGGATGCTCCCGATATCAATGACCGTCGGTGCTGCGACTTATCTGGCATATCATTTCATGCCGGAGCCTGTGCATCGCTTCGGCCCAGTCCTTTCAGATATAGTAGCGGTGGTACAGCCGCTCATGCTTTTTGCCATGCTGTTCCTGACTTTCTGCAGGATAGAGCCTCGCCAGCTTATGCCGCACAGGTGGCATTGGCCTCTGCTGCTGATTCAGGGATTGTCTTTCGTGGCTTTGGGAGCCCTTATTGTCCTGTTGAAAAGTAAGCTTCGGGATGGAGCCGGAGATTGGATTGTTCTGATTGAGAGCGCTATGCTCTGCCTGATTTGCCCTACCGCGACTGCCGCTGCCGTTGTCACAAGAAAACTTGGAGGAGACGTTCCGGGTATAACCACCTATACGATTCTTATCAATCTTCTTGTTGCTTTCCTCGTACCTGCAGTAGTCCCTATGGTACATCCTCAGACAGGTGTCACATTCTGGGTGGCATTCTCGATGATTCTTGCCAAGGTGTTTCCTCTGCTGATCATGCCTTGCCTTGCAGCCTGGCTGACACGCTATCTTTTTCCAAAGGCACATTCCTGGCTGATATCCAAGCCTGATCTTCCTTTCAAAATCTGGGCAGTGTCACTTGCCCTTGCAATCGCTGTGACAGTTAAAGCGATAGTACACAGTGAATTATCATTCTTGCTTCTGTCCTTGATTGCACTGGTGTCTCTGCTTTGCTGTATGTTCCAGTTTGCAGTCGGTCGTTGGGTAGGAAGCTGGTACGGACACAAAAAGGGCCGTCACGACAAGAAAATTACTGCCGGACAGGCCCTTGGTCAAAAGAATACTGTTTTTGCTATCTGGATGGGTTATACCTTCATGACTCCGGAATCATCAATTGTCGGAGGATTCTACAGCATCTGGCACAACCTTTACAACTCATGGCAACTCCACCGTCACAATCTTTCCTGATTCTTCCCGGATGTAATGCTGGTAACCCTTCTAATAATTGTAACCTACTATCTGAGAAGCAATGTAGCCCCATTTCTGCTTATACAGGTCAACTGATTCCATCGGAACATAGACTTTGACATGTGAGTTGTTGGTAATCTCGGTATATGTTTCCAGACTTACCGGCATCACATACAGCTCAGAAAGTGCATCGCAGTCAGAGAACGAGTCTGAACCTATGTATCTGACAGCCTTTGGAACAGTAACAGTCTTGAGTTTCTTGCATCTGTAGAAAGCTCCGTCACCAATCAGGGTTACACTCGAAGGAATCGAGACCTCTGCCAGCTCCTTGCATCCTGAAAAGGCAGCCCTGCTGACAGCATTTACACCCTCCGGGATGACTATGCTTTTCAGAGAATAGCAAGATGAGAATGCACATTCTCCAATCTGCGTCAAGCCTTCAGGAAGATCGAATGAAGTTATCAGCTCGCATGAAGTGAATGCAGAATCACCGATGGATTCCAGACTTGAAGGTATATTGATTTCGGAAAGATTGAAGCAAAGATTGAATGCTTGTGAGCCGATAATTTTAACTGATTCAGGCAGAACAACTTTCGTAAGGGATGCACAGTTGTCAAAGGAAGAAGTTCCCAATTCATCTATGGAACCGGAGATTACAGCCTGTGTCATTTTGTTACAGAAAGCGAATGCATGACTTCCGAGACTGGTCACTTTCTCCGGAATATTGATTGATGAAAGATTCCAGCAATAATAGAAAGCATGTTCGCCTATGCTCCTGAGTGATGCCGGAAGATCAATGGATGGAAGATAATAGCAATAATAGAAAGCATAATCTCCGATATCGGTCAGGTTTGGAGAAAGCTCCAGATTCTTCAGATACCAGCAGGTATCGAATGCATGGTTCCCAATTATTTCTATACTTTCCGGCAGAATGATGCTCTCCAATTTGGAATTCCTGAAC
>JBJFDE010000353.1:0-4715 GCA_051889855.1 Candidatus Cryptobacteroides sp.
ATGGGTGCAGATGGGAGCATTCAACCCTCTCAGCCGAATCCATCATGAGGGAAACAACGCCGTGGAGCCGTGGATGTTCGGTGAGCAGGCGGAAGGATATGTAAAGGATGCCATTTCATTGAAATACTCTCTGCTTCCATACATATATTCCTATGCCCGCGAGGCTCATGACACCGGACTGCCGATCATGCGTGCCATGTTTCTGGAATATCCATACGACAGTCAGACTTTCTCTACAGACAATCAGTTCATGTTCGGACAGGAACTCCTCGTTGCTCCTGTTGTAAAGAGAAATGCGAAGAAGAGGAACGTTTATCTTCCTGAAGGTGAATGGATTGACTTCAATGACATGAAGACTGTATATGATGGTGAACAGTGGGTCAGCGTGGATTCCCCTCTGAGTACGATACCGATGTTTGTCAGAAAGGGAAGCATCATTCCAAGAATGCCTGTGATGGACTACACAAGGCAGAAGGCCGTATATCCGATTACCTTCCAGATATTCCCAGCCGATGAAGGTGAGAGTGCAAGCTTCAGCCTTTATGAGGATGACGGACAGAGTCTGGGATACCTCAGGGATGAGTTCATCAGGACAAATGTCACTTGCAAGAGCATTGCAGAAGGCTTTGAAATCGAGGTTGGAGAACGCACGGGAAAAGTCTATCAGGTTCCCGGACAGAGAGATTTCATCTTCGAGCTTCATACAGACAAAGCATTGAAGAAAATTGCCATTGACGGCAAAAAGGCAGGCAAGGCAGTCACATCAATCAACAAGAAAACCGGAGTTTATACTGCAAGAATTCCGGACGATGGTAAAAAACATATAATAACACTTTATGAATAAGTTAATTACAGGACTTTGTGCGGCCGCCATCCTTCTTGGCTGCACAAATGGCAGGACAGGTCAGATTACTGACTTGAATACACTTTCCTCCCCGGATGGAAAACTGGAAATGAGTTTCTGCCTGGCAGAGGACGGTACCCCTAAATACACACTTGATTACGAAGGCAAGCCGGTAATCCTGAGTTCAGGAATGGGTTTCGAACTGCGTGGAGTGCTGAAAGCTCAGAAAATCGATTACAATGCTGACGGTACCATCACCAAATCAGATTGGAAGCCATGTGAATCCCTGCATGACGGTTTCGTTGTTGAAAGTGTAGAAAGAAGTACGTTCGACCAGACCTGGACTCCGGTTTGGGGTGAGGAGGATTCCATACGCAACAATTACAACGAGATGCTCGTAAATCTGGTGCAGTCTTCCACTGACAGGAAACTTGCCATCAGGTTCCGCCTCTTCAACGATGGTCTCGGCTTCCGTTATGAGTTTCCGTCACAGAAGAATCTCAACTATTTCGTAATAAAGGAGGAACTCTCCCAATTTGCTCTGGCGGCAGACCACACTGCATGGTGGATTCCAGGAGACTATGACACTCAGGAGTACAACTACACTCAGTGCCGTCTGAGCGAGATATCAAAGCATTTCAAAGAGGCTCTAACCGGCAATGATTCCCAGACTCCGTTCTCAATCAACGGAGTGCAGACTTCACTGCAGATGCGCACCGATGACGGGCTATACATCAACATCCATGAGGCAGCCCTTGTCAACTATCCTTGCATGCATCTGGACCTCAACCCTTCCACTCTCACCTTCACCTCGCATCTGACTCCTGACGCGCAAGGTTGGAAAGGACGCATGCAGACTCCTTGCAAAACGCCGTGGAGGACTGTCCAGGTGGCACCGAGTGCCACAGCACAGCTTGCATCGAGGATGATTCTCAACCTTAACGAGCCATGTGCCCTCGAGGATGTTTCGTGGATTCATCCGGTGAAATATGTCGGTGTTTGGTGGGAGATGATTTCCGGAAAAGGCTCATGGAACTATACAGATGATTTCTCTTCAGTAAAACTCGGAGAGACTGATTATTCCAAAAGTATGCCTAACGGAAGACATGCAGCAAACAATGCAAATGTAAGGCGTTACATTGATTTTGCTGCAGAGCATGGTTTTGACGAGGTGCTCGTGGAAGGATGGAATGAAGGCTGGGAAGATTGGGCGAACTGCAATAAGGACTATGTTTTTGATTTCGTCACCCCATATCCGGATTTCGACATCAAGGCCCTGAACGACTATGCTCATTCCAAAGGTGTGAAACTTCTCATGCATCATGAGACTTCTGCCTCTGCCAGGAACTATGAAAGGCACATGGAGCAGGCATATCAGCTCATGAACAAATATGGTTATGATGCAGTGAAGAGCGGTTATGTCGGAGACATTCTTCCGCTCGGAGAACACCACTACAGCCAGTGGCTCGTAAACCACTACCTCTATGCCGTGACCGAAGCCGCCAAACATCATGTGATGGTCAATGCCCATGAAGCCGTAAGGCCTACAGGTCTGTGCCGCACCTATCCCAACCTGGTCGGCAATGAGTCTGCCCGAGGCACTGAGTATCAGGCATTCGGAGGCACCGTTCCTTCCCATGTCACCGTTCTTCCATTCACTCGTCTGAATGGAGGTCCGATGGACTTCACTCCTGGCATTTTCGTAATGGATCTTGCTTCTGCTACTGGTGGCAGGAATACATCATGGGTAAATGCAACGATTGCCAACCAGCTTGGTCTGTATGTAACCATGTACTCCCCTCTCCAGATGGCCGCAGACTATCCTGAGCACTATGAGCAATTCATGGATGCATTCCAGTTCATAAAAGACGTTGACGTTGACTGGCGAAGGTCAGAGTACCTGCTTGCAGAGCCCGGCGACTACATCGTGATTGCGCGTCAGGGAAAGAAGAACGGACAATGGTTCGCCGGCGGTGTCACGGATGAGAATGCAAGGACATTGTCTGTTCCTATGTCATTCCTGGAAAGCGGCAAGACTTATGAGGCAACCATCTATGCAGATGCACCAGATGCGCATTACAGGAACAATCCTCAAGCCTATACCATATCCAGAAAGACTGTCACTTCATCTGATTCCCTTGAGATGTTCATGGCTCCGGGAGGAGGATTCGGTATAAGCTTTATTGAACAGTAATTTGGTTCTATTCATAAATATGAAGGCCGGCGATTTGCCGGCCTTCTGTTTTATTTTTTGTACAGTGCGTAAGAGGATGTCGGTGCAAGGGTTCCGGTGAGAATGCCTTTCTTCACGCGGAAAGTGTTGTTGTGAACTGCATCCACATATTTTCCGTCCGGAAGGGTTGTCCTGATTGAAACTGGGATTTCATTTTCCGTGATATTGATGACCATGGCTCCCCTTCTGCCTCTGTTAACTGCCACCACTGTCTTTTCTTCATTCAGGGTGATTGTTTCATCTTCAACAAGCATCGCCTTTCTGAATTTGTTGGCTGCTGCAACTTCCGGGTGGAAGAATTCATCGTTTCCGCGGGCTCCGACTATGTTGTTGCCCCAGACGTTTTCAACTGAGCTTCCGTCAGGACGTGAGAAGAAAAGAGGCTGGCCGTTGCGTCGTGCTACAAGGAATGCCCATCCCTGACGGATCTTGTCACATGAGATGCCTGCAGACTCGTGAGCATTGCAGTAAGTGTCATGGCTTTCCACCCAAGTCACAAGGTGGGACGGATCTACAGGATGGCACCAATTGTCCCAGTTGTCCGCGCTCCAGTTGCCTGCATTGAGAATGTTGCGGACCACATGGCCGTATGAACTTGCAGTAAGGTCTAAATACTGTCCATATTCCTCTTCCTTTACATTCCTGTCCTGAAGCACTTCTCCATAGATGAACAGTCCGTCTTCAGGCACTGTGAGTGTCAGTCCCTTGACTGGCTTGTATCCCAGGGCAACCGGCCAGAAGTCATTTTCTTTGGATTTCGGATCGACAGGGTCTGACGGAAGTCCGATATGCTTTGCCGTGTCGTATCTGAATCCGCGCACTCCGCAAGCAATCAGGTCATTGACATAAGTCATATAATAGTACTGGAAATCAGGGTTTTCCGTATTTACATCCGGGAGTCCTCCCATCTGTCCCGTTGTGCACTGCATACGGTCGTTGTAATCCATGATTTCATTGAATCCGTTGGCATGGTAAAGGTTCTCATGTCCTCCGACCGCATCGTCAAGCGCATCTTCGACCCTTGTGTCATCAATTGAAGTATGGTTCGGCAACACATCCACGATTACCTTGATGCCATATTTTTCAGCTTCGGCGCAAAGGGCAACCAAGTCCTCACGCGTACCCATCTGATAGTTGCCGATTTTCCAATCAGTAGGCTGATATACATAATACCAGCGTCCATGGCCATAAAGCTGGTTTCCGCCGCCCTTGTCCCCCTTGGTCTGGGTGACACAAAGCTGTGCAGGTGAAGTTTGGATAGTTGTAAATCCCGCCTGGGCAATCTTGTCCATATTTTCCCTGATGGAGTTGAATGACCAGCACCATGCATGAAGGATAATCCTCTCGTTACCATCCTTAGGTGTAGGATTGAAATTGTCCTGAGCAAAAGCCGACAAGGACAAAAGCGCCGCAGCCGCGGCAAAAATCAATTTCTTCATAAAATATAATCAGTTTTAGTGTACTTCAAGCAATGCTGCAAATTTAACAAAAATCCCATCCCTACCCACATGAAGCAAAAGAAATAGCGAAAAAATTTGCAAACTCACAAAAAATGCCTATCTTTGCACTCCCATCACGAAAATGGTGCTTTGGCCGAGCGGTTAGGCACAGGTCTGCAAAACCTGCTACAGCGGTTCG
>JBJFDE010000354.1:0-4706 GCA_051889855.1 Candidatus Cryptobacteroides sp.
TCAATGACTATGCATATTATGCTGAATAGTAACGGGATATAATTTATTGAAATTACGATATGAAATCATATAAGAGAATATTGGCATTTGTCCTCGGCGTAATTACGCTCGGGTTTGCCACTTCTTGCGCAAACACTCTTGAGGAGATTACAGACATGAATCTCCTGAGGTGTCTGCAGCCTATGAACCTGTCTGCCAAGATCAGCCAGGGTCAGAACGTGACATTCAGCTGGGATGTTTCCAAAGATGCTGAATCATATCTTCTTGAGGTTTACACTGATGAGCAGATGAGTTCCCTCGCTTTCAGAGAGGAGGTGGCTCCTTCAAATGTTCCTTTTACCAAATATCTGGACGTTGACCAGAGCTATTGGTTCAGGGTTCAGGCTCAGAATTCCCAGAAGGATGCATCCAAATGGGCTGTTTATTCCAAGGTAGTCAAGACCTATGCAGTCAAGTCAAACCTTTTCATGGAGGTGAGTGCAAGAACTGCCAATTCAGTTTCTTTCACCTGGAATGCAGACCCTGAAGTTGACCGCATCGAATATTGCGTAAGCGGAGCAGAAGAGACTTCAGTATATGAACTGACAGATGCTGATATCCAGTCTGCAACTGCTACAGTTTCAGGACTTGAGCCTTCAATGGAATATACATTCATCCTTTACTTCTCAAGTGCAAACCGCAGTGAGCTCGTAGCATGGACCATGCCTGATCCATCCAACCTGACTAAAGTAAGCACTTCCGCTGCCCTCATTCAGGGCATTAAGGATGGAGCCAAGATTCTTCTTTCAATGGAGGGATCTCCTTATACCATCAGCGATGGCGACATCGCCAAGGGTCTGGATGTTTCCAAAGGTTTTGAGATTCATGGAGAGGGTAGTGCAAGTGGTGCCAAACCTGTGATTTATGGATGCTTCAACATCGTAGATGCATACGACGGCGGTGATATTCTCGTCGAGGGTGTCGAGATGAACGGTATGGAGAATACCTGCGGCTTCCTTATCCAGCACAAGGAAGGTTCCACTGCAGACAACGTTGCTGTCGGAAGCGTGATATTCCGCAATTGCGACGTAACAGCTTACAGCAAAGGTCTCTTCTATGAGTGGGGCAAGACTTTGAATATCAAGGAATATGGCTTTGACAGCTGCTATATCCACGAGGTCAATGGTGACGGAACAGGCGGTGGTGACGGTATCGATATCCGCCAGGCTTCAACAATCAGCAAGATTGTCCTGACCAACAATACCATCGTAAACAGCTTCCGTACTTTCCTCAGAATTGATGCCAACCCGATAATCGGTGACATCGTATTCGAGAACAACACAATTTCAAATCTGTCTTTTGTTGACAATACCAACAACGGTGGTCTCATCGCTTTGCAGACTGCTCCGGCAAGCTTCAGCTTCAAGAACAACCTCTTCCTTGCTATGACAGGAAAGGCTACCTTGACAGCTGACAATGCAAAGTATAAAAACGGCGAGGAAATCAACCTTGCTGCATCCAACAACTACTTCTACATTCCTGACAATGACTGCAAGGACAAATTCTTCGCAAAATTCACTCTTGCACAGGCTTCAGGAAAGATGCTTGCTGCAGACCCTTGCTTCAACTATAAGGGCGGTATCTTCAATATCAATGCTACCAGCGAGATTGCAGGTGCCAAGGTTGGTGCTTCAAAATGGTGGGCAGAGTATGTCGAGGCTCCGGAAGACCTTACAATGAAGACCATTGAAGGTGCTCATACCTGGGATTTCAACAACGGAGTGTATTTCTCTTCAGATTTCACCAAGTCAAAAGTTCGAGACGGACTATTCTTCGGAGTAACATACAACAAGATTACTTATGCTGACGGCATCCTTGGATTCACTTCGGCTGCAACTACAACAAGAAAGGGTTTGCCTACCGACGGCTACATCGCATTCCAGGTTGACAGACCAGGTTCGGTAATCATCAAACCTGTTGATGAGGCTGCTTTGGGCAATCATTTCGTTATCGGAGTCGGCCCTGTTGACGGTTCATCAATCAGTGTCAAAGGTGGTGCATCGGCTATGTCAGACATGGCAAAGGCGCAGAAGGTAGTCATCAAGGATATTGTTGAAGAAAGCCTTGTTTACATCTATCCTTCTGGTCCTATCAGCCTTCAGCAGCTTGCATGGAGCACTGATGCCAATGATGTAAATACAGCTCTTGCTGCACCTCAGCCGGAGGCAAGTGTTGCTTCTGTGACTGCAGGTGAAGCTACAGACATCGTATTCACATGGGAGGCTGTTGAGAATGCTGCAAGCTACTCGGTTGCTTTCAATGGCAAGACTTATTCTGCTGACGAGGTTGCACCGGGTGAGGCACCACGCTTCACTCTTGGAGCAAACACTGTCAAGATGCTTGATGCAGGCAGCTACAAGGTGATGGTTTATGCAAACCCTGCTGCTGATGATATTTACAACACCATGTCAGAGGCCGGAGTCGCAGCATTTGCAATCCTACCTGCCGGAGGAAGCTCCGAGGAGGGCGGTGCATATCAGGTTAAGAGCGTGGATGAATTCCTCTCTGCTCTTGATGCCAAGAAACCTGCAATCCAGCTTATGGCTGCCGGTTCTCCTTATGTACTTCCTGAAATGCTTACAATCAGCTATCCGGTTGCAATCAGCGGTGAGAATGCAAACGTTGTAGTTGAAGGCGGAATCTCATTCCCTACCGGAACTGCAGAAGAGGTTTATGCAATTGATGGTGACGTGACTGTCAGCAACCTTACATTCGACGACAGGACTTCTGGCAAGGGATGCTTCATCACCCTTACTGACAATATGCGCATGGGCAACCTCACTGTTGAGAATGTAAATCTCATCGGATATGGCAAGTCAGTAATCTACGGCAACTATGCAGGTACCACTACAGGTGATATCGTCTTCAGGCATCTGACCACTTCACAGTGGGGCACAGGCCAGGGCGTGTTCGATCTTCGCAAAGGTACTTACTGCTGCCTGAAGATTATGGAGTCAACAATAGTAGGAGGTCGTGACCTTATCCGTATGGACAGCGCATGCGTATGTGGAGACCTTGTAATCCGCAACAACACCATTGACCGCTCGAATGTAATCGCAAACGGTAACGGTATCCTCTATGTCCGTGCAAACACAGCAAGCTACAGGGTGGCTAACAACATCTTCCTCAATGAGATTGCTGATGGCAAGAAGGTTATCTTCTCGAAAGCTGCAGGTGTGATGGTTCCAGATATGAGGAATAACTTCTACTACAACATCGACGAGGAGAATTTCTTCTCAGGTCTTATTACCAAAGAGATTGCTACTGACGGCAATGGAGTTGTCCTTACTGTTGATCCAGTCAGGAATGCCGCTGCAGGTGACTATACTCTCGTAAGTGGTCTTGCCATGAGCTGCAAGGTGGGTGACCCTCGCTGGAATCCATCTCAGGTTCAGGAAGGCGGTGACAGCTTTACAGTGAAGGATGCAGCCGAATATGCGGCTGCAATCGAGGCTGGAAAGACAAATATCACTTTCGAAGCCGGTGAATATGAGCTTGTCGAGCCTATCAAGACTGTCAAGAATCTCCGCATCAAAGGTAATGGTGATGTAAGGATCAAAGGTTATGTCGCAATTGCCGGTGAAGACCTTGGAAATCTGGTATTTGACAATATCCATTTTATTTTTGACGGTACTAACGGCAATGCTTTCAATGTAGCTGCTGCTTCATCTGCAAATTCAGTGATTGTAAGGAACTGTACATTCGACGGCTTCACCAAGAGCGTTTGGTATGATAACTTAGGTCTCAGCACAAGTTCACTTGTATTGAGCAACAATGTTGTTGTGAACCACGGTACCGGTCAGGGTGTCTTTGATATCCGCAAAGGAAATTATACCACCGTTACCCTCGAACAGAACACCATCGTTGGTGGACGTGATCTCATCCGTGCTGATGCAGGTACCATCACAGGAGCTTTCACATTCCGCAACAACACAGTGGATGGAAGCAACCTTGCAGTCAATGGAAACGGTATTATGTATGTGAGAGCAACCCCTGCTGCATATATTATGAACAACAACCTCTTCATCAACGAGGTGAAGGAGGGTGCAAAAGTTATCCTTGCAAAGGCAACCGGAATAACTCTCCCTACTGCTGCAAGCACTAACTTCTTCTACAACATTGACCAGGTTAATTTCTTCTCAGGAATCTTCAATAAGGAAGCTGCCGCCGCCGTTGAAGTTACCAACTGTCCTGTCAAGGATGCCGCTAATGGTGACTACACCTTGGTTGACGCTCTTGCAATGGCAAGCAACGTAGGTCCAAGACGTTGGAATCCACGTTCGGGTTCAGTAACCACAGATTTCACTGTCAACAACACTGAGGAACTCCTCAATGCTCTTGCAGTCGGCAAATCAGGAATTACTATGAATTATGGTGTATATGACCTCACGGCAGTTGAAGGAAATGAGTCTGTATCAACAGGTATCCTCACCCTCACCAACTCTGTTGCCATCAAGGGAGTTGAAAAGTCAGGAAAGAAACCTCAGATTATCGGTGCCATCAAGCTCGGTGCAGGTGTGGACAACTTCACTCTCCAGAATGTGGTTCTTGACGGAAATGGATTGGCTATGGGTAATGCCCTTGAGATTGCAGGGGAACTCAACTCTGCCAACATCATCGTCCGTGCTTGCGATTTCAAAGACTATGCTAAGAGTGCATATTATCAT
>JBJFDE010000355.1:0-17481 GCA_051889855.1 Candidatus Cryptobacteroides sp.
GCTGCACCGAAGCAAGCTGAGAAGGTAGGAGTAGGCTCTGTGATACCACGCTCTGTACCAGCAAGCTTAGCGGTGAATCCTGAGAGGAAGTAGTACTGAGTCTGCTCAGGAGTAAGGATTGAAACTGGAGGAAGGACTCCGAATGCGTCAGCTGAAAGGAAGATAACCTGTTTTGCGTGAGGACCCTTTGAAACTGGTTTGACGATGTTGTCAATGTGATAGATAGGGTAAGATACGCGGGTGTTCTCGGTTACGCTCTTGTCAGCGAAGTCGCATTTGCCACCTTCGAGTACTGTAACATTCTCAAGGAGAGCGTCTTTCTTGATAGCCTTGTAGATATCTGGCTCTGACTCTGGGTCGAGGTTGATAACTTTGGCGTAGCAGCCGCCTTCGTAGTTGAAGACTCCCTCGTCATCCCAGCCGTGCTCGTCGTCACCGATGAGAAGACGTTTAGGATCGGTTGAAAGGGTGGTCTTACCTGTACCTGAAAGACCGAAGAAGATAGCTGAGCTCTTTCCTTCCTTGTCTGTGTTTGCAGAACAGTGCATTGAAGCGATGCCGCGGAGTGGGTTGAGGTAGTTCATGATTGAGAACATACCTTTTTTCATCTCACCGCCGTACCATGTGTTGATGATAACCTGCTCTTTTGAAGTGAGGTTGAATACAACGGCTGTCTCAGAGTTGAGGCCAAGTTCCTTGTAGTTCTCAACCTTAGCCTTTGAAGCGTTGAATACTACGAAGTCAGGCTCGCCGTAAGCTGCAAGCTCCTCCTCTGTAGGACGGATGAACATGTTCTTTACGAAGTGTGCCTGCCATGCAACTTCAACGATGAAACGAACTTTAAGACGGGTTGCAGGGTTTGCACCGCAGAAAGTATCGACAACATAGAGTTTCTTGTTAGAAAGCTCCTTGACTGCAAGCTCCTTGAGAGCTTTCCAAGTCTCAGGGGTAACTGGCTTGTTGTCATTCTTGTACTCCTCAGAAGTCCACCATACAGTGTCCTTGCTGGTCTCGTCCATTACAAAGAATTTATCTTTAGGAGAACGGCCGGTGTAAACGCCAGTCATTACGTTCACAGCTCCGAGCTCAGTAAGGGTTCCTTTGTCGAAACCTTCAAGTGCAGGATTGAGTTCGTCGTTGTACAGAGTGTCGTAGTCAGGGTTGTAAACTACCTCTGTGGCACCAGTGATGCCGTACTTGGTCAAATCGATTTTGCTCATATAAATCTAAAAATTATTAAGGTTTATTTCTTTGTATCCGGCTCATATTTCATGAGCTTTCTTATCCTTTTAGGATAACCCCTCATTTCGGGCGGTGCAAATTTAATAAAAAATCAGATATAGTGCAAAATCGTTCTGCCAAATTTCCTATCTTTATTGTAATTTATTACTTTTGTTCGCTGACGTTGATTTTAACTGTTGCATTTGCGAAACTTGAGCAGTTATTTGCCTTATGACTCCTTCAGAGGTGCTGAAAAAATATTGGGGCTATGACAGTTTCCGTCCCATGCAGGAAGATATCGTGAATTCCGCCCTTGAGGGCAGGGATGTTCTCGCCATTCTTCCTACCGGAGGCGGAAAGTCAGTCTGTTTCCAAGTGCCTTCCATGATCAGGGAGGGAATCGCCATCGTCGTGACTCCTCTTGTCGCCCTAATGAAGGATCAGGTCCAGAACCTTGCCTCAAGAGGAATCAAGGCCTTGTGTGTGAATGCCGGCATGACCCATCGGGAGGTGGACCTGGCTCTGAACAATGCGGCCTACGGTGATTTCAAATTCCTGTATGTCTCTCCTGAAAGGCTTGGAACGGCTTTGTTCAGAAGGTATGTAAGGCAGATGAATGTTAGCTATATCGTTGTGGATGAGGCACATTGCATTTCTCAGTGGGGTTATGATTTCCGTCCGGACTATCTGAAAATAGGGGAGCTTAGGGATGTGGTGGATGCCCCGGTGATTGCCCTTACCGCCACTGCGACTCCTCAGGTCGCTGACGATATCATGGTGCGCCTTCGTTTCGAAAAAAAGAATCTTCTGAAAAGCGGATTTGAAAGGCCGAATCTTTCTTATATCGTACGAAAATGCGAAGATAAGAAGGGTAAGATGATATCCATCTGTAATTCATTGAAGGGCACGGGAATAGTTTATGTGCGAAGCCGGAAGAATGCGGAAGAGCTTGCAAAAGTACTTTCAGCCGAAGGTATTTCATCATCATTTTACCATGCCGGCCTCGGACCTCAGACCAGAGCTGACAGGCAGCTTAAATGGAAGGATGGTACAATCCGCGTGATGGTATGTACCAATGCTTTCGGAATGGGCATCGACAAGCCGGATGTGAGGTTTGTCATTCACTATGATGTGCCGGATTCTCCCGAGGCTTATTTTCAGGAAGCCGGGAGGGGAGGACGTGACGGGAAACGCAGCTATGCTGTAATGCTTTGGAATTCATCTGATTTGAAGCGGCTTCGCCAGACCCTGACGGTATCGTTCCCGAGCCTTGAATATATTGAGGATATTTATCAGAAGGTCCATACTTTCTATCAGATTCCCTATGAGGCGGGTGAGGGGCACCAGATCAAATTCGACCTTGAGCAATTCTGTTCCCATTATAAATTACAGCGCTCATCTGTCTATTATTCAATAGTTTATCTTGAGAGGACAGACCACTGGACTCTTTCCGAAGATGTGGATATTTCCACCAAGGTACAGATAATCACAGACAGGAATGACCTGTATGACATACATTTCGAGGAGGATGCCCTTGAGGCCGTCCTTGAGGTGCTCATGAGGAAATATACCGGAGTATTCAATTATCCGGTCAGCATTGATGAGGATTATGTATCAATGCTTTGCGGGGTGTCGGTGCCTTGGCTCAGGCAATTGCTCTACCGTCTGTCGCTCGAACATATTATAAGGTATGTCCCGTCTTCACATGCCACCGTGCTTTACCTGCACCATAACCGCCTGAGACCGAAGAATCTGGAACTGGATCAGAAGAAATATCTGATGCTCAGGGAATGTGCAACCCGCAGGGTATCCGAGATGATAGATTATGTTCAGGAAGAAAACCAGTGCAGAAGTTCATATCTTCTGGAATATTTCGGACAGCACGACAGCGCGCCATGCGGGACTTGTGATATATGCCGTGCAAGGAAAAATTCAGAGTCTGTGGCGGAGTCTGACGCAGGGCAGTCCGATCTTCAGAGTGAGATTCTGAACTATGCAAGAAAACTGATGGCAGCTTCACCGCAGGGCAGATGGAGCCTTCAGGACTTGCTGGAACATTTCACCGGCCCGGATGAGGCCATGTATGGCCGTGAGGAGATTCTGTCCATTCTGAGCACCCTTCTTGACAGAGGCCTTCTGTCCTCACCTGAGCCTTAGTGGCCTGTTGTAATTCTTTTAGGAAAACAATTGTTATTTTTTGTATGAAACTATTGCATATATGAAAATTATGTATTTATTTTGCAGTGTACTATTGTACTAATACACAAATTAAAATATACAATAGGATAATATAATTTATTGATTCACACTAATTTAATGTATAAAATGAAACCTAACGTGAAAATCTTTGATACTTTGAAAAGATTATCGGTATTGCTGCTTGCCTTGACAATGTCATTCACTGCCCATGCATCTTCCCAGCAGGGCATCCTTATATATAGAGGTAATGTCACTGACTCCAATTCTGCCCCTGTTGAATATGCGACGGTTGCCATTGTGAACGCTCAGGGTGCCGTTCTTGCCGGAACCGCAGCCAGTGAAGACGGAAGCTATGTGATGAAAGCCGTCAAGTCAGTTGATTCCGTGAATGACCTCAGACTTGTATGCTCTTTTGTCGGTTACAAGGAATTCAATTCAAAATTGTCGGAATGTATAGCGGAGGTGCAGGGTGATACATTGAAAATCAGGACAATAGTCCTTGAAGAAGATGCACAGGCCCTCGCAACAGCCGTGGTATCCGGAAAAAGGGAACTGATAGAACACCATTTCGACAAGATAGTGCTCAATGTTTCTGAACTTGCCGCTGCAAAGACGGGCAATGCCCTCGATGTGCTCAAGAACTCTCCCGGAGTGACTGTTGACAAGGATGGAAATGTACAGCTGAACGGTCAGACTGTGGCAGTCTGGATCGACGGACGCCCTTCAAACCTGTCAGGAAAGGATCTTGAAGTGTTCCTTAAAGGCAATCCCGGAACTACAATAGAAAAGGTGGAACTGATGTCAAGCCCTTCAGCGAAATATGATGCCGAGGGTTCAGGCGGAATCATCAACCTCAAGACACGCAAAGGTTTCATGCAGGGCCTTAGCGGATCCATATCTGCAACTGGGGCCTTCAAGCTAAAACCGCTCCACACTGACATAAACAACGGAATGTCGTTCGACGGTACCGCCAACCTTGTTTATAAGTCCGACAAGACCTATACCATGTTTTCATATAGCCCGAGCTATCTGAAACAGACTGCCATGGCAAGGGAAAACAAATGGTATGGGGCAGATTATTCCGACCTTCAGGAATCCGAAACCTATATGGACGTGGCTATGACAGGCCATAACGTGAAAATCCAGAATGACTGGCACATAACCGGCAAAGATGTATTCGGTGTGGTAGCCAATGTCACAACCAACTACTCCCCGAGCAATTCACGTGATGGCAGCACCATCAACAATTACAAGAATTGGGATACTCCTCAGCAGACCCTGTATTCCGGAATGAGGAGTGCAACCAGCACTGTGGACAATGACACGTTCGTATATGCCAATTTGAATTATACTCATGATTTTGACCAGAGCCGTGCAGCATCCATCACTTTGAATGCAGACTACAGTCTCAAGAATGCAAAGGAAGCCAATACCCAGAAAAACATATGGGAGGTAATTCCATCCTTGGAGGATTATCCTCAGGCAGATCTTTCCTCCTACACTGACTATGGATTCCTTGAAGACACCGATCGTACCCTTCACCTTGCATCCCTCAAGTCAGACTACACCACTATATTCTGGAAGCAGACAGGCCGTATCGAGGCTGGTTTCAAGGGAGCCATGTCATTGACAAACAATAACTTCAATCGCTATGACTACAATGTGAGCGTCAATCCTTGGGAACTTGCCTCTGCTCCAGGCACCCAGGACCATTTCAAATACCGCGAATGGATTGCTGCAGCTTATGTGAATGTTGCCAAGCAGTTCAATGCAAAGTGGAATGCCCAGGCGGGCCTGCGTGGTGAAATGACATTCACAAAGGGACTCTGGCAGAATGCCCCGAAGACTTCAGACCGTTATTTTGATGTATTTCCGAATGCATCGGTTACATACATGCCTTCACCGAAATACATATTCTCAGTGAATTACGCCTACCGTATCAGCCGTCCGAAATACTGGCAGCTCAATCCGTTCAAGAGCTATGTAAATGCTACTACCTATGTCCATGGAAAGGTGGACCTGCAACCAGAATATTCGCACAATGTAAGCCTTACGGCAATACTTTTCGGCCGGCTCTCAATTAGTGGCGGTTATGCCAAGACATTGAATTTCAATGGAATGCAGGTTCCGAAATTCGATACTGAAACAGGAAGCATAGGCCTTGTATATGATAACTCCGGAACTCAGGATTTTGCTTTTGCCCAGGTGTCCTTGTCGGAACAGCCGATTACCAAATGGTGGAATATAACAGTTTCTGCATCATATCGTTACAATAACTTCAAAGCTTACCCTGAACTCCAGACCGGACTTCAGAGCGGATATACCAACAAAGGTGGAATGTTCCTGGGCTATGCCGCCACGACCTTCTTCCTTCCTTTGAATTTCAAGACCGGACTTTCTGGATATTATTGCACGAGCCAGAATATCGGATTCTACAAGGCCGACAGACTGTGGACTGTCAATTTTTTCCTCAACAAGACCTTCCTTGACGGAAAACTCTCGCTCGACTTCGCGGTTGACGATATTTTCTCCAGTCTGAATCAGAATCTGAAAATCTACGATCAGGGCCACCTTTCATACTCCATCTACCAGATAAACACCATGACAGCGTTCAAACTGGGCCTGAGCTGGAGATTCGGTAAGGCAACTTCGGCTGCAAGACGCAATGTCGGCAATCTCGATGAAAGTTCCAGAATGTAAAAGATTGGATATCAACTACCTGATGGTCTAAAGCACAAGGCCATCATAGGCCGGCAGGATGCTTCCGACAGGAAGTTCCCCGGCCTTTGTTCCGTTTTCAAGAAGGCGTGCAGCCTCAGCCCCTCCGGGAAGTTCTGCGGCAAGGTCCCGCCAGAGTGGAAGCTGATGGGAAATATGGGTAAGCCAGCTGTGCTTTGCCCCGACCCTGCGGGCCACTTCCACAGCTTCGTCAAGCGCGAAATGGGAAATGTGCTTTCCTTTCTTAACGGTGTTGATAATGAAGTGGTCAAGACCATGAAGCTTCTCAAATTCCTCTTCGGGAATATAATTCATGTCAGTGCAGTAGGCAATGTTCCCGAATCGGTAGCCAAGGACTGGCAGTTTATAATGCATTCCACGTATCGGGATGATGTGCACGGGCTTTTTGAGCTGGTCTTCAGGCACTTGTTCATGGACGTGCTTGTATCCTTCCCCGCTCAGCCAGACAATCCGGTCGAATGAAGATTCGGCTACGATATCGAACGGATTCTCATCAATATTGTGCACATGCCATTCCGGGGCACCCGGATATTTTTTCTCCGCAAAGGCGTATGAATATTCCTTCCTGAGGGACTCTTCGACATAAGGTTCACAATAGATTTCAGCAGGCAGACCTTCCAGATAATTGAATGCACGCACATCATCCAGACCTCCTGTATGGTCCTTGTGATTGTGTGTCAGAAGGATAGCATCCAGATGGCCTACTCCTGCGCGCAGCATCTGCTGCCTGAAATCGGGTCCTGCATCCACAAGTATGGTCATCTCCCCGTATTCAACCAGGACGCTTGCCCTCAGCCTTTTATCTCTCGGATCTGTGCTGTGGCAGACTTCACATCCGCATCCGATCATCGGCACTCCCTGTGACGTTCCGCTGCCGAGAAAAGTCAGTTTTGCTTTCATATTTCCACCTCCGCAATTTTTCCGATAAGTTCCGAATCGAATTTCCTGGATACCTTGATGTAATTTTCCGTGTAACCGGACATTTGGCCATTGCGATCGGTGCTTTCAAAAAGGACATGGGCCTTCCTTCCCTTGTTTGCCTGCAGGAATTCTGCATGCAGACTTTCACTCAACTCTTCAAGCATCTTGACCCTTTCGGTCTTTTTGCTGTCCTGAACCTGGTCCCTGCGCTGTGCGGCAGGAGTGCCGGCGCGGCGAGAATATGGGAAAATATGTATGAATGAAGGTTTTACAATGTCTTTCAGGAAATTATATGTTTCCATGAACAGCTCGTCAGTCTCTCCGGGAAAGCCCACGATTACATCGATGCCGATGAATACAGGCAGTTTTCCCGGCCCTTCGAGAGTCCTGCGGATGTAGGCAATCTTCGAGGCGAAAGCCTCTGTGTTGTAGCGCCTTCCCATTTGTTTCAGGATTTCGTCGCTTCCGCTTTGGAGAGGTATGTGGAAATGGGGAAGAAATTTGGTACCGCATGCCATCCAGTCGAGCATCTCTTCGGTGAGGAGGTTAGGCTCAATCGAGGAAATCCTGTATCTTTCAATGCCTTGGACTTTTTCAAGTTCTTTTATGAGCTGGAAAAATGTCTCGCCCGTAGTCTTGCCGAAATCGCCCGTATTCACTCCGGTCAGCACTATTTCCACTATACCCTGTGAAGCGATTTCCCTGGCTTGGGGTATGATGTCGCAGATTGGGATGTTGCGGCTCTCTCCGCGTGCATAAGGTACTGTGCAGTAGGCACATTTATAATCGCATCCGTCCTGTACCTTCAGGAATGACCTCGTCCTTTCCCCTGATGAAAATGCCGGGAAGAATTTGTCACAACCCACAGGATTCTCCGCTGTGGCTGTCTCCGGGCATCCTCTGCCATCGGTATGTTCCTCCGTTGGATTTTCCCCGGATGACAGACCCTCGATAAACGGAACTATCTGATTTTTATCATTTGCCCCGAATACCTTCGTAACTCCTTGGATTGCTTCAATTTCAGCGCGTTTCAACTGAGCGTAGCAACCCGTCACCACTATGGATGCCTCCGGAGAAATCTTATGGAGCTTCCTTATTATATTCCTGCTTTTCTTGTCTGAATGTTCAGTGACCGAACAGGTGTTGACAAGAAATATATCCGCCCCTTCAGACCAGGGCACAGCCTCGAATCTTCCTGAGCCGAGCAGACTTCTTTCATAAGAAGATGTCTCTGCATAATTCAGCTTGCAGCCGAGGGTTATGAATGCTATCTTTGTCATCTTTCTACTGTTATTCTTGACCATTGTACCTTGCCGCTTACGGGAGGATTCTGTTTTGATACCCTTACTCTGATTGAGGCAAATTCCGGGAAACCCTCGTGAAGCCTGTCGGCAATCCTGACGGCAACATTTTCAAGAAGATTGGACGGCCGGGCCATTTCCTCTGCTATGGCATCATAGATTTTCCCATAATCGGCAGTGTCTTCAAGTGCATCGCTCACAGAAGCTTTCCTTATGTCAAGCTCTCCCTGAAAATCCACAACGAAAAGATTGCCGTTTGTGCGCTCGCTTTCAAGACAGCCGTGGAATGCATGGAATTCCATTCCTTCAAGCTCCATGACGGCGAAATCCATCTTTGCAAAATCCGATACCTTATTCTTTATATTGTCAAATAAATTCTTCATAATCAAGCTAATATCAAAAATACGCATGGCCTTTTCCCGATGGTGAGCCCTGCCTTGCGCCATTGACCTACAGTCCTGGTCATTATATACTCGTCAGCGGTTGTAATATCCGCTGCGACGCATACCCTGGTCGATGGAGAGCATACCGAAAGGATGTCAGCAAAGAGGGCGTCGTTCCTGTAAGGTGTCTCAATCAGAATCTGTGTCTGTCCCAATTGTCCGGACACCTTCTCCAATGTTTTCAGCCTGCTCCTGCGCTCGTCGGTCTTGGCAGGGATATATCCGCAGAAGGCAAATGACTGACCGTTAAGGCCGGAGGCCATCAGGGCCATCATCAGCGACGACGGACCCACTGCCGGAACCACCCGGATTCCGTTCTTATGGGCAAGGGCCACCAATTTGGCACCGGGGTCGGCAACGGCAGGAAGGCCGGCTTCCGATATCAGGGCAACATCGTTTCCATCGTTGAAAAGGCTCAAGTAGCTTTCCACCGTGGCATCGTCCGTATGCTCATTGAGTTCGTGGAATTCAAGTCCTTCTATCTTTCCTTTCAACCCGGCGCGGGATAGGTACCTTCTCACCGTCCGGACTTCCTCCACAACAAAAGTCCTGAAACCTTCGAGGGATTTCAGAACCGGTGCGGGAATCACTTCTGTCGGATCTCCGTCTCCAAGCGGAGAGGGAATCAGATATAGTCTGCCTTTATTTTCTGCCATTTTTACGTTTTGTTTCTTTTTCGTTTTCGCTGATATTAATCACGGTTTTCTCTCCTTCAAACTGCAGTCTTTCTTCCTCCAACTTCATCTCCTGGCGTTTTTCCTTGCTGGAGAACAACTTACGGAAGAACTGCCCGATGGTGTTGAATTCAGTCTGGTATGTAAGACCGATTCCGCTTCGCTGTGAGTTGTCAAGAGTGTTGGTATATTGGTCGGCTGCATGTGAGAACAAGTTCAGGCGGAAGGCTCCGGCCCTGTCTATCTTGATCTCGATTTCTATGTCTCCGGCCACATCGTTGGCCGAACTTGATGTCTTTTGCCTGTTGCCTATGTTGCCGTTGACTATAACCCTGTTGTTGAAAAGCTGGGTGGAGATGGCGACGTCAAAAATATCGACACCTTTGTCATTCGGCTGGTACTTCAGACCCAAGTCGAGAGGAATGTCAAGTTTCTGGAGAATGTTGTTGATCTGGTTGGCCATGATATCTCCCACATTTCCATACATGTTGTTGACGATTCCTGACTGGTCATCCTGCATGAAATTGTTGGTAATCAGCAGGGAAAGGAACTGTTTCTGGACCTTGTCCTCAGTGCTGAGGGCGCTCTCCACCCTGGACTTGACAGTAGGGTCGAGGTCCGGAATGTTGATTGAGAAATCAACCTTGGGGCTCATGATCTTGTCTGAAATCTTGATGCCGCATTCCACATTCCTTCTGTTGGATACGGATGAAGTATCGGAAATCAAACGTGAAAGCGAAGCCTTCGTTCTGTATATTGCATTGATATCCAGGCGGCTGTCCATGATGTCTCCGGTAAAGTTCACAGTACTTCCATCCTGTATCTGGAAGTCTCTGCTCACTATGCCGAGCGCTGAGAACTTATATTTTCCGTCAGTGAGCCTGTAATCTCCCTTTATATTAAATACATCGCTGCTGACTTCCAGGTTTATGTTTCCGTTTCCCCTGCCTGAAAGTACGTTTCCGCTGGCTTTGTCTATTTCGATGAATGCTTCCACGTCCTGAGTCGCATTCACGTTGAGGTTGACTCCCAGCGCACTTTCCGTGTTCTTCTGTTTCTTCAGGCGTCTGATCATTTCTTCGTAAGGATCGACCTTTACCTGGACGAAAGGTTCCGTGAATTTCAGAAGGTCAGTGGTGCTGCCTCCAGTTGTCGCAGAACTGAGAGGGATGTTAAGATGTCCCGGTTTTGTGGTTGTCGCATCTATGTCCATCTGCAGTGCGGTCGTCGGTCCGCTGATATGGAGTTTTCCGGTTGCGAATATGTTTCCGTAGAATACGTCAGCATCCTTTTCGCTGATGTCGATGCACTCCATGTCCCTGACATTCACCCATGTATCGAACCGGATGTCCTTGAAGTAGTCCCAGAGGATGCCTCCGCTGACAGTTCCCGTGCCTGTCTTGTCATCCTTGATGGCAATGTCGTCGAAATGGGCTCCTTCGCTGTCAAGATGGAAAGGTCCCTTGGCATGATATGCCGTATTGGTATATCCGATTCTTATCAGGGCATCGTCTATCCTTGTGTCATTGCTCGAAAGTGACAGGCTGCTCAATGGTCCGTCCACAGTGACTTCTCCTGAGATATATCCTTCCATCTGGGTGAAAATGTCTTTCAGGAAAGGTGCTACATAGCCGGCGTTGAATCTGTCGAAGGTAGCATTGGCATTGATGAGCTTGTGCTTTGGCGAAAGATTGCCCAGAACTTTTATGCTGTTTCTGCCTTCCAAGTCGTTTCTCAGGCCGAAATCGAATCTTTCAAAGTCCTCGTTCCATTTGCTTCCGATCTGAATCACTCCCACAGGGAGGGATGCGATGTATGTGGAGTCGCAAATCATGTCTGCAAGGATTCCTTTTTCGCTCAGAGGTGATATCAGCTGAACCGCTCCCGTAGCTGCACCTTTGATTCCGAAGTCCGTGCCAAGCAGGGAGTTGAGGATTGATATGTCAAATCTGTTCAGGTTCAGAGTCAGGGTATCCTTCCTTATGTCCGAGGTCTTTCCCGAGAGCCTGATTGCTTCCTCCGAACTTGAGATTTCCAGAGAAGGCACATTTATCTCCTTTCCCAGGACTGAAATCTGCGAAGATTGAAGGTTCCACTCCTTTGAGTTGAGGTAAACCGTTGATGGAAGTATCTTTATGTCAATCCCTACCTTATCGTTGATTCTTTCGAGGTCGCTGTTGACTATGAGTTCGCCACGGTTTATCAGTTCTCCTTTGTTTTCATAGGTATAGCCCAGACCTATGTGGTTGTTGTCGGCGAAGAACATGAGACGGTTGTCGCTGAGAATGAGGGACGCTGCACTGATCTCCTGGCTTGTGAGTTCACCGGTAAGGCTTCCTTCCCTGTTGCAGAACTGAGCCTCCATATCCTTTATATATTGTTCCTTGAATGCAATTCGAGGGGATTTCAGGGTGACATCAAGATGTCCGTCCCTGTCAACTTCTGCATTTATGCTTGTCTGGTCTGCAATATAGGCTCCCGGAACAGCGAAGGAAAGCAAGTTCATCATATCATGGAATTTGAGTCCGAGACTGTATGAATTGCCTTGCCATGTGTATGTGCTGTCTTTGAAAAGAGCCGGGAGCTCCCTTCTGGCTGTAATGTCGGTTACTTCCTTGATGAACTGGGTTATGGAGGCCGTGCCCGTGAATGTGCCGTCCATGAAATTGGAGTTTATTTTCATTCGGTAGAGGCTGTCCTTGCTGTGGGAGGCCACCCGGATGTCTCCGATCTCGTGCTTGCCGAGTTTGTTTTCCAGGACTATGCCTCCGAAGTCCACGCTTCCCAACATTTGTCCGTTGCTTGTCCTGGTGAAATTGGCATTTGTCTGCAAACGCACTTTTGACTTGCCTCTTTTGTCGATGTTCATTGCATTCAGGTCGGCGTGCCCGATGTTCGCATAGAAACGGTAAAGGGTGTTGCGGGTCTTGGAAGAAAGTGCGACCGATCCCTGGAAAAGAAAGTTCAGACTTGGGTCATTGCAGATTATTCGGCCATTGAAAATGTCCTTTGAGAGCTCTCCGGTAGCCGCGATGCCTGAATAATTGTAGCCGTTCAGCAGCAGTCTGTCAATGATGAGCGAGTCTATCCCGGCCTCTATCTTGCCTGTACCGAATTTGGCCGTCAATCCTGTCCTGAGTGTGGTCTGGCGTATGATGCTTGTTCCCAGTATTGAGCCCAGGTCGAGGTCATCAGTGTCAATCCGTCCGTTGATTTCAATTGGTTTATGAATATCGGTGAGATTGTGCAGGGTAGTATTGGCCTTCAGCTTGCCTGTCATCGAGTTGACATCTGCATTGACGTGCAGGTGGTTGAGCAGGCCCTTTGCATTGGCTTCAACCATGAATATGCTGCCTTTTGCAAATTTGTGCAGGTCGAGTTCGCCTTCTTTCATCCATTCGCTGATGAATTTCCCAAGGCCGTCTGCCGTAAGATGGAAATTGCCCACCTTCATGTCCAGGGTGGTCTTGTCAATATCCGGCAGTCCTGTCATCTTGCCGCTTATTGTGCCGGAGAATCCTCCTGAAGAACTGGCTGCTTTAATTCCTTCTATCTGGAAATCTCTGACGTAGCCGGAGGCTTTGCCGCTCAGGGCAAGTCTGAGTTCATTGCCTTCAAGCTGCGGGGCAAAGTAGCAGATGGTCCTGAAATCAAGTATGCTTTTGCTGATTTCTGCATCCATTCTGACTTTGTTGATATAATCCGAGAATGATTCAGGATTTTCATAGCTCATCATGAACAGAGGAAGATACAAATCCGACATTCCGTCGTCCATCCTAAGTTCCTTGATTATGGTTTTTCCATTGCCGACCTTTACGTCCGTTGAGGAAATGGAATTACATACGAATCCGCTTTTTTCGCGGAATGACACCTTGTCTCCGATGCCGGACATAACACCGCCTTTGAAACGGAGATTCCTTGCCAGGACATTTATGTCCCTGACATCCATGTCATTCCAGTTTATGCCGCCATAATAAGGAGTTTTGTTGCTTGAATAATTCTTCATCTTGAACTGCACGTTGCGCAGCTCGACTTTCTTAATCAGGAATATTTCTTTTTCTGACGGCTTGCTTTCCTCTGATTTGTCCAGTCCGAACATTCTGGTCAGGTTCACTGTGGTGGAGTCTTCCTGCATGTCCTGGTTGTCTTCAATGACAAGGGTCATCCTGGCATTGTTGATATATGCCTTGTGCATATGGATTCCTTCATTGGCCAGAAGGCTCTCGAGTGTGAATTTCGCAATGATGTATTCGGCGCTGAACAGAGTATCGACCGGACTTGCCTTAGGATTGACCGGGTCTCGGACTGGATTCTTGTCTATTATGACAGCATTTTTCAGAATCAGTGTCGTGAATGGTCTGAAGTGGATTTTGTCGAAATGAATATCTCCGTCGATGCGTTCGGACAGGGCACTTACGACGGCTTTGGCAAGGACTGTCTGCACGCGCGGAAACTGCAATGTGATGAGTGCCGCTGTGATTATGATGGCGATTCCGACTACAATCCGCCAGAGTATTTTCAGTGCCTTTTTGATAGTAAATATCTTATTTTATGTCCAACCTGCAAAAATAATAAAAAATATCCGATAAAAACCGTACTTTTGCAGACTGCAATTGTCATTCCGAGCCTTGCCCGAACGATTGCCATTCCGAGCCTAGCCCGAACAATTGTCATTCCGAGCGAAGTCGAGGAATTTAAATAAACCAAAAAAAGCAAACCATGTCCGAAATAATATTAGGCATAGAATCATCCTGCGACGACACATCGGCAGCCATCATCAGCGACGGCTTCCTCCTGTCCAACGTCCTTGCGAGCCAGGATGTACATAAAGCATACGGCGGAGTCATTCCCGAACTGGCCTCAAGGGCACATCAGCTGAACATCGTACCAGTTGTGAGCGAGGCAATTACAAGGGCTGGAATAAAGCCGGAGGATATCACGGCAATTGCCTTTACCAGAGGCCCCGGCCTTCTGGGCTCGCTGCTTGTGGGCACGTCCTTCGCCAAGGGTCTGTCCATCGCATTGGGCAAGCCACTGGTAGAAGTCAACCATCTTCAGGGCCACATCCTCGCCAATTTCATCAAACAGCCTGGCGTGGAAAACCGCCAACCGGAATTTCCATATCTCTGTCTGCTGGTATCTGGAGGTAACTCTCAGATAGTCAGGGTAGATAACCCTCTGGAATATGAAATTCTCGGACAGACCATAGATGATGCAGTTGGTGAGGCTTTCGACAAATGCTCGAAGATGATGGGACTCGGCTACCCCGGAGGTCCCATTGTGGACAGGCTTGCCAAAGAAGGTAATCCTCTCAAATTCAAGTTTTCCAAACCCCACGTTCCCGGACTGGACTACAGTTTCAGTGGCATAAAGACATCCCTCCTTTATTTCGTCAGAGACCAGATGGCACAGGATCCGATGTTCATGGAAAATAATAAGGCAGACATCTGCGCAAGCTTCCAGAAAGCGTTGATAGACATATTGTTAGATAAATTGATAAAGGCTGCAAAGCAGACAGGAATCCGTCAGATAGCCATAGGAGGAGGTGTCTCCGCCAACAGCGGACTCCGTTCCAGAATGCTTGAAGAAGGCCGAAAACGAGGATGGACGGTTTTCCTCCCTGAGTTCAAATTTACCACTGACAATGCAGCCATGATTGCGGTAGCCGGGTGGTTCCATTACAGGAACGGGGAACGTACCGGACTGGATGTCGCTCCTGTAAGCCGCCTAGCTGAATTTTAATTTTTGTCACCACCATATATGAAGACAGTTGAATTAACTTGCAAACTGGGCAGGGAACTGCCCGAAGACCAGATACAGGCCGCAGCAGTGAAAGCCCTCGGCGTTTCTCCAAAAATCAAAGTTCCTTACCGGATAGTGCGACGTTCCATAGATGCCCGCACTGATGTCCTGTACCGCTACCAGATTGAGGTCTATCGTCCGGGTGAATCACCTTTTGAATATCAACTGCCTGAGTATAAGGATGTTTCGTCGTCCCCGCAGGTGCTGGTAATCGGTGCTGGTCCGGCCGGCATGTTCGCCGCATTGAGGCTTTTGATGGAGGGAATCAAGCCGGTAATCCTCGAGAGGGGAAAGGATGTGCATGAGAGAAAATTCGATATGGCCAAGCTTTCCAGGGAAGGAGTGGTGAACCCGGATTCCAACTATTGTTTCGGAGAGGGTGGCGCAGGTACTTTTTCTGATGGCAAGCTATATACACGTTCATCAAAAAGGGGAGATATCCGTGAGGTTCTTCATCAGTTGGTGCAGTTCGGAGCCGATCCTTCCATCCTGATTGATACCCATCCCCATATCGGCAGCGATAAATTGCCTGTGGTTGTGGAAAATATCCGTCAGTGCATAACTGAGCATGGAGGAGAATATCATTTCGGGACCAGAGTAGTGGACATTGAACGCAAGAGCAACGGCGGTTTTGATGTAACTGCTTCTGACGGAACTGTTTACAATGCTGAAAAAGTGATTCTTGCCACAGGTCATTCGGCTCGTGACATTTATGAACTTTTCGACAGGAAAGGGTGGGAGATCCAGGCCAAGGGATTTGCTCTGGGCGTGCGTGTGGAACATCCTCAATCGTTGATTAATAATATAAGGTATCATGGAAAGTACCAGCCTTTCATGCCTACCGCCGAGTATTCTTTCGTCACTCAGATCGAAGGAAGGGGAGTGTTCTCTTTCTGCATGTGTCCCGGAGGCATTCTGGTTCCATCGGCAACTGCTCCCGGCGAGCTGGTTCTGAACGGTATGTCCAATTCGGCCCGCAATTCCAAGTGGGCTAACTCGGGAGTAGTCGTTTCCATTGAACCTGAGGACATGCCGGAATATGCGCAATACGGCCCGCTTTCCCTGCTTCAGTTCCAGAAAGATGTGGAAAAGGCGATGTTCGATTACAGTGGTTCGCTGAAGGCTCCGGCTCAGAGGATGATGGATTTTTGCCGCAGGGTGCCTTCTGCCGGCCTTCCTGCCACGTCATATCATCCGGGCACAGTGTCAGCTCCTTTGCATGAGCTCCTTCCTGAGCATGTTTCCCTTCGTCTTAAATATGCATTCCCTCAGATTGGCAACAAACAGATGCATGGTTATTATACCAATGATGCCCTTCTTCTCGGTGTGGAGTCAAGAACTTCATCTCCTGTGAGGATACCTCGTGATTCCGAGACACTTGAACATGTCCAGCTTCCGGGACTTTATCCTTGCGGAGAGGGTGCAGGATATGCTGGAGGCATCGTTTCCTCTGCCATCGACGGCATCAACTGTGCATTGCGTTGTGCCGGAAAGGTCAGCCAGTGATTATTTCCTGCCCTCAGGCCTGTTTGTCCGAACCTACGATTATACGGTAAAGATTGCAGCCGATGAAGTTCCCGATCACTATGCACGGGTACAGCATCGCTATGCCCGCGAGATTATGTTTCCAGAAGTCAAGGCTGCATGTGAGATAATAAAAAGCGTCCGCGATGCAGTGCGGGAAGCCGCAGACAATGAACATGGGAACGCAGAAAAGAAGTGGCAGATAGTGGTTCTGGCGGGCAAATGTAACTGCCGTGGTCATCAGGAAACCGCAGCCGATTGCCAGGGCTCCTGCGCGTAATGGATTGATAGCTAGTCGTGAACTTAGAATTTTTTCAGCTGCTTCCTGCAGTGGAAGAGGTGAGACTCTGGCAAGGAGCGCCACAAGCAGGCACCCTATGACATTGCCAAGAAGAATCACGCCCAATTGTCCGAGTTCTCCTTTAACGATGAATCCTGCTGTACCGGTGAAGAGTTTGAGTTTGTATGCCACTACTGCCAGAAGTCCGCAGTTGAAGAGTACTGCGCCGGCAATTCCTCCGAGGGCGAGATAGCCGAATCCTGCTACCGCAATGCAGATTCCAGCCATAACCGACGACCGCAATATTTTCTTTGTTTCCATTTGAGCCAGCTATGGGATTCGAACCCACGACCTTCGCGTTACGAATGCGATGCTCT
>JBJFDE010000356.1:0-4694 GCA_051889855.1 Candidatus Cryptobacteroides sp.
ACTGCACATTATCACCACCATGTCCATGTAACCGTACTGCTATTATATGGACTTCTTTTTCATAATTAGTTCATGTGGCTGTACGGATGCGGAATTATGATGTATAATGATTATCCTTAGAGCGAATAGAGATTCACACATTTGACGAAAAGCGTGGAAAGATATATTGTAGGTAGTACATTCAAACTGTGAGGAGGATTACCATGAATAACGAAGACCGTGTGCCGCATTGGGTTTCCTGTCCCGTTTGCAACGAAATGACAGAGACTAAAGTTTTTGAAGATACCGTTCTCTTGAAATTCCCCCTGTACTGTCCCAAATGTAAAAAAGAAACGGTTATCAATGTGGTGAAGTTAAAAATGGTCAGATGTGAGTAAATCTGAGGCTTGGCTGCAATCTGACTTTGGTGGCATTACTGTTCCATCCAGTTTTCTATGGAACAAAATTAGGAATTTCTTAGGAAAGTCTTTGTGGACAGAGGGTAAACCATACGGTAAGATATAGATACTGATAATGGGAGTGTGAGATATGGCTGAATGCATAATGATCGTGGACGATGAACGGGAAATAACCGATCTTGTCGCACTTTATCTTGAAAATGAGCGGTTCACCGTATTCAAATGCTATACAGCGCAGGAGGCGATGGAATGCATTGATAAAGAAAAGCTGGATCTAGCGATTCTGGATGTAATGCTCCCGGATATGAATGGCTTTGAAATCTGCAAACGGATTCGCCGGGACTATACCTATCCGGTGATTATGCTGACCGCCAAGATTGCGGAGGTAGACCGGATTACCGGCCTTACTCTTGGAGCAGACGATTATGTCACCAAGCCCTTTTTACCGCTGGAATTGGTAGCCCGTGTAAAAGCCCAGCTTCGTCGGTACAAGCAGTATAATACCGGAGCTCAGCCGGACGAAGATGTGATTGAATACAGCGGCCTTGTTATCAATGCCAAGACTCGTGAATGTACCTTGAATGAAAAGCCCCTTTCTCTGACCCCTACGGAATTTGCAATTCTGAAAATTCTCTGCCAGAAACGGGGAAGTGTGGTCAGTGCCGAGGAGCTGTTCCATGGTGTATGGGGTGAGGAATACTACACCAAAAACAACAACACCATCACGGTGCATATCCGGCACCTGCGTGAAAAGATGGGCGATTCCTTTGAGTCCCCCAAGTACATCAAGACCGTCTGGGGAGTGGGGTATAAAATTGAAAACTAAAATCAATACAACCGTCAAGGTAATAATATTTGCCGCTATTATTACGGCGGCAGCCGTCGGCCTGTTTCTCTTTTTGAGCATTGCATTTGACCAAAAGTTTTTCAACTGGCTTTACAAAAGATTTTTCATCGATATGGGCTATGCTACCTTTCTCAATGGTGGCAAGTGGCACGTCTATGATCTGAAGTGGGATACCCTAAAGGAGTTCATTTACACGGGCGGTGCTGTTATGGCCACTGCATGGGCTGCAAGCATTGTCATTACATTTGTGCTTGTTCGCCGCAGCACCCAACGACAAACCGCTCAGGAACTGGAACAACTCATGCGCCGGTATTTCGCCAAAGAGGACAAGAAGATTTTCCCAAACCAATATGAAAATATGGCAGATTACACCGTTCTTTTGAAAGAGCAATTCCAGAACAGCGAGGAACGGCTCCGGGCAGAATCCGTGCGAAAGAATGAACTGGTTGCCTATCTTGCCCATGATCTGAAAACACCCTTGACCTCTGTGATTGGATACATAAGCCTGCTGAAAGAAGCACCGGATATGCCCGTGGAACAGAGAGCAAAATACACGGGTATTGCATTGGAAAAGGCTTTACGGTTGGAAAGCCTCATCAATGAGTTCTTTGACATTACCCGCTATAACCTCCAAGAGATCGTACTGGAGGAAGAAACCTTTGATTTAGGCTTCTTGCTCATGCAGATGGCGGACGAGTTCTACCCAGTTCTGGAACAGCACGGAAAATCTATCAGCATCCACGCAGACGAGGACCTGCCCGTTGCGGCAGATTCTGCTAAGCTGGCTCGTGTATTCAATAACATTCTAAAGA
Organism: Candidatus Cryptobacteroides sp.; assembly: GCA_051889855.1. Taxonomy (GTDB): domain Bacteria; phylum Bacteroidota; class Bacteroidia; order Bacteroidales; family UBA932; genus Cryptobacteroides. The sequence goes on from JBJFDE010000356.1 coordinate 2,058, forward strand.
ATGCAGTTGCGTATAGCTATGACAATACGGAAATAGAGATTTATGCGGAAAAGCGGGAGAACACGATCCATGTTTCCATCTCCAATTTCGGCAAGACGATCCCAAAGCAGAAGCTGGATAGGATCTTTGAAAAGTTCTATCGTCTGGACGATGCCCGATCCACCAATACCGGCGGTGCCGGTCTGGGACTGGCCATCGCAAAGGAGATCATTGTTGCCCATGGCGGCACCATTTCTGTTACCAGCGAGAAGCAGATCACAACATTTACGGTGGAGCTGCCCGCTCAGAACGCATCGTGAATGTACCAATGCCCCCTGTAAGAGGGGGCATTGGTATATGCGGAATCTGAAATTAGGAGAATCTTAGGAAAACAATTAGTTTTCATTAACGAACCACCCATATCCAATTTGCTATAATCTGACCGTAGGATAAAACAAACTGCGAAAGGATGTGTCCATTTATGAAGCAAGTAAAAAAGCGACTGTGCGGCGTTCTTGCCCTGGTCATGTGTTTTTCGACCTTGACTGCCTGTGCAGCAAACCCGAACCGAGGCAGCGTTACCAGCAAGAATGACGGTGTGTTTGAGCAGAACATGACGATACCTGCCACAGCGCCGTTGGATGAGGAGATCGTCTATACAGACACGTTTACCAGCCACGATGGAACGGTGGAGTATGTGATGGATATGCAGCAGAAAATCACCTCCGACCCTCTACCCATTGTGGAAGTGGTTCCCCACTTCTTTACCGGAGAAGAGGTTAAGAGTATCTGCAATGTTCTGCTGGGCGATGCGGAATGGCGGGAACAAGTTCATGAGGACGATCCCCAGTATTCCAAGGAAGAGCTTCAAAAGAAGATCCGCTGGATGACAGAGCTTGCCAACGAGAGCGCAATTAGGGAACTGCTTGGTTTTGGCCCGGACTACGACTGCACGGACGAGCTGGATATTCTGAAAGGTACAATGCAATACTACACTGTCATGCTGGAAACTGCTCCGGAAGAAAATCCCCGGCCGTTGTGCGACTGGACCTTCCAGGATGAGAGCCTCTATGTATCGCCCTCCTATGGCAACAAGGTCATCCATGCCACGGCGTACATAGAAGATTTAGAGTATTACGTCTATGTAGTCCAGCGGGACAAGAGTGATTATAAGCTCAATAGCCTTTCTATCGGCTTAGGCAACAACAGGGACTATCTGAATAAAGATTACCTGTGCAGCAAGCTTGTCAGGACAGACAAGCCTACCCAAGAACAGGTTAATCAGTTATCTGAGAAAGCGCAGGCTTTGCTGGATCAGATGGGTGTGGGTCAGTGGCAGGTCAGCGATGCAGAAGTATCCGAAGAGCTTTGCGGGGATACCTCTGAATATAGAGTGATGATTAACGCTGTGCCCGTCCTGAACGATACTGCTGCAATTTCTGACCAGCCCATCGAAAATCTAACCAGTGAAGATGCCAACGCTTCCAATTATCATACGGCTTCTGCCAGTATTTATTTCTCCGCAAACGGCGATCTGATCTACTTTGATATGATTTCCCCGGTTGACATCAGTGCAGTCGTCAACGAAGGAGCCGCCACCCTCTCTATGGAGGAGCTGTTGAGTAAAGCAAAGGATCATTTGGCCCTGACTGGCATCGAAGAGACCCGGGACTATTATATCCTATCCATATATTATGAAACGCCTGTGACCTGTAAGATCGAACTGGATCAAGTTCAACTTGGTCTCGTAAGGGTGAAGGTGGCAAACAAGGACTTTACCTACTATTATACACCCACCCTTGCAGTCTATGGCACGACGAAATACTATGACAAAGGTACGGACAATGAAGTGGATTCCTTTGTTATACGAGACCCGGATAAGAGCAGATGCTTAGTCTGGATCAATGCCATCGACGGAAGTATCATAGGCGCATCTTAATACATCGCCCCCCACTGTATATGCAGTGGGGGGCATATTGTATCCTGTTTCGATCCAAATTCTTAATTCTTCTTAAAAAGCCTTGACAAATGTGTCTGTTCGCGATAGACTATAGCTGTCGGTTGATAACAGACAACTTAGGAGGTACTACTATGGAAGATTATAAGTTAGGTGCTATCGAATCCCGGTTTGCAGACATTATCTGGGATAACGAACCCATGACAACAAAACAACTCGTAGATTTGTGCGCAGAAGAATTGAAGTGGAAGCGGACGACTACCTATTCCATTTTGAAGAAGCTGTCAGAAAAAGGCTTTTTTAAGATGGAAAACAGCATGGTCACGTCCCTTGTATCCAAGGAGGAATACAACTCCTATCAAAGCGAGAAGTTTGTGGATGAGACCTTCCACGGCTCTCTGCCCGCGCTGGTTCTTTCCTTCGGTTCCCGGAAGAAACTGGACCAGGAAGAAATCGATGAATTGCAGAAGATCATCGACAGCATGAGGGGGTGATCCCATGACCTTAACTCAAATTTTCGCCAAGGTGCTGAACATGAGCCTGACCGCCAGCTTAGTCATTGTACTTGTGATTGCGGCACGATTCGTTTTACGGAAATCACCCAAGGTGTTTTCCTATGCGCTGTGGGCGGTAGTCCTGTTCCGGCTCCTCTGCCCGGTGTCCCTGCCGTCCCCGGTATCCCTGCTGGGTCTGCTGGATGC
>JBJFDE010000357.1:0-4684 GCA_051889855.1 Candidatus Cryptobacteroides sp.
ATTCGTAGTCTCACCAATCACCTGGATTGAAGCTGATCTTGCATCTGTCTTGCTCTCGTTAGCAGTGAATTTCAGGACAATCTCGCCGTTACCCTCTCCTTCCTTGGTAAGCTCGGTAATCCACTCATCGTGGCATCTTACCTTCCAGGTCTTGTTGGAAGAAACTGCAATGGTCGCAGTAGTTGCATTAGATGCAACGCTTACATTCTCAGGAACTGTAAGAATCTCATCGCTTGCAGGCTTGGAATCCTTGTAAAGCATAGGGAGTACACCGCCGTCCTGAGCAGAACTATATGCGCCTGCGTTGCCATATGAAGTCCACTGCATCCATTTGTCAGCTGTAGTTACATTCTTGATGGTCGCAAGCCCTGTCTCATCGAAGGTAACAGTCCATACATCACCTTTTGCAACATCGTCTGAAGAATAGAAGTTGTTGTAATTGGCACTCTGGAAAAGATATCTTCCATTAGGCATCTTGATTTTGTAACCGCCTTCTGCAGCCTCGAAAGTATAGGCATTGTTGGCATTAGGCATATTAACGATACCGTCAACGACAGTGACTTCATCACCATAAAGATATGAATAGGTTGACTCCGAAGTAGCATTGAAAGCCTTCAGGGCATTGTCCTTGCCATTGTAGTTGAATACCACAAGATAAGGTCCGGCAGCGAACTCCTCAGCTGTGGTAATCTTTGAATACTGACGGCTGGCATCAAGGCCGTTCTCACCGTTCTGCTGTACTGAAAGGACGCAAAGGCCTGTGGTTCCATAGCAGAATGAAACGGAAGCAGACCTTGGGCCGGCCAGTTCATTCCACTCATCAAGGTTGTCAGCAACGCTGACTTTGACTTCGGTTTCGCCGGAACCAACTGTCGGTTCGAGTGTGACCCACTCCGGAGCCACTGCGAACCAGTCACCGTCAGCTTTTACAGTCACTGTCTGTGCAGGAGCATTCTGTCCTTCGAAGACAACTTCCTCCTTATCCAATGACACGGAGCTCGCAAGCGGCTTTGCCTGCTGAACGCAGGAAGCAAAGACTGCTGCCACACTTGCCAATGTCAAAAATGATTTAAATATATTTTTCATTGTCGTGTAATTTAAAATTAGAATGTGAGTCTCAAACCAATCTGGCATCTCCAGCGAGAGTAGAAGTCACCGAAGGTGATGTCATAAGAGTTGAATTTGTAGGTAGGAGTGGCATTACCGTCTGCATCCTTTGCAATGTCGGTGATTTCAAGAACCTGCCTTGTCCAGGAGCTGGTGTAGTATAGACCCCAGGCACGGTTGAAGAGGTTGCCGACGTTGAGGAAGTCAACGAATACGGATACCTTGCGGTTATGCTTGTTGTCATAGTAGAAATCCTGAGTTACATGGAAGTCAAAGTGGTTCTCAAACGGATAGATGCCGCCGAATCTCTCCGAATACTGTCCTCTGTGGTTGTTGAGATACTTGTCGCCACGTATGAAGTTCTCATAGCTGAGAGCATCCTGAGGAGTAGCCCAGTTCATCTTTGTGAGTTCTTCCTGGGTAGGAATGTAGAGGAGGACACCCTTATTGGTCACTCCGTCACCGTTGGAGTCGGCAGTTTCCTTGCAGATGTAACTGTAACGGTTACCGCTCTGTCCTGTGTATGAGAGACTTACAGTAGTCTTGAGGATGCGTGCATACTTAGGTGAAGTATAAGAAATCATACCCATTACCTTGTGAGGCTTGTCGAACACTGAGTAAGACAGTGTAGGAGAAGAAGCATCCAGGGACATATAGTTCTGCCAGTTGGAAAGTGCAACTGAAGAAGAACCGTCGTTTACAGAATAAGAGTGTCCGAAGGTGTAGGATGCCATCAAGTCAAGACCGAAGTTGAAGTGCTTGTTGACCATTGCACTCAGGGAGTAGGTATAACCCATATTGGTATTCTCGAGGGCAACGATAGCGTTGTAGTCCCTGTTGACAGAGTAGTAGTTGGCTACGCTGTTAGGATTTGCCTCGGCTGTTGCTGCATTGACTGCGAATACCTTTGCGGTGTTGGAGAGTGCAAGGTTACGGAAGAAGACATTGTTGAGAGTCTTTGAATAGAGGGCGTCAACAGTGAGTTTCCAGCCGTATCCAAAGTCGTGGTCATAACCGAGGTTTACACGGAATACCTGAGGATATTTGAAGCTGCGGTTGAGGGTGTTGATGGTTGCCTTTCCACCGGCAGCTGCGGCACCTGTCTTCACTACATCCTCAAATGGGTTGCTTGTCATAGGGAAATCGGCGTCAGGATTATTGACCTGAATTGACTTAGCCTCAACGCCTGTATTATTGTAAGCATTTGAAAGCCAAACGAATGGAACACGACCAGTGAAGAGTCCGGCACCACCACGAAGGAGAGCCTTGTGATCCTTGTCCATCCACCAGCGGAAACCGATTCTAGGTGAGAACAGAGGGGTTGCCTTAGGAACGACACCCACCTTTTCACCTGAGTTGTTGGAAATCTCAGTTGCATTGAAGCCTTCGTTTGCAGTAGGCTTGTTCAGAAGGACAGGGATATCCATCCTGACACCGTATGTAAGTGTGAAGTTCCTGTTAGGTCTCCACTCGTCCTGGGCATAGAGCCCGAACTGTGCGGCTACTGTAGTGGCTGCCCACCTTGGGCTGTCAACGCCTGGCACCTCTGTATCAGCATACCTGTAGTTGAACTGGGAGCATTTGTTTGCAAAGAAGTCGGCGATGGAGTTGAAGGTATATCCACCGTATGCATACTGGAGGAAGAGGTTGTTGAAACGATAAATCTCGTTGTGGGTACCAAGTGTGATTGTATGGTTACCTGCATAGAGGAATACGTTGTCGGATATGGTGTAGGTGTCAGAATTCATTGCATTTGCACCTGAAGAATACTCAGTTCCGATGTTCACATAAACCTTATCCTTAATGTACATATTGGCACCTGGATACGCCACGTCCCTCTTGTCCCTTACAAGGACTGCCGTTGCCCTGAACTCGTTGGCCACCTTTTCAGAAGGTCTTGAGTTGAGTTCGAGGACGATGGTGTTCGTAAGGTCGGACATCTTGTAGGATGAGTTGTTGAAATAGTAAGATGAAGAACCTGAACTGTATTTGTCAGAATATGCATCCATCAGCTGGTAGCGGAGCATCATCTTATTCCTGTCATTGATGTTCCAGTCAAGACGGAGCATTGCGTTGATTGACTGGCTTTTGACCTGGTGCTGACCGAAACTCTCTGCCACTGCATTGCCATTGTGATAGGTCTTGCTGTAGTGGTCGATGATGGCCTGTGCAACTTCGGAGTCGAAGTACTCGTGCTGAACGCCGTTGATGTAAACAGGCTTGGAGAGTTTCATCTTCTCAGTCTCGTAAGTGTTATTCTCCGGAGTATAAATGTTAGGATAAGACTTGCGGTAGTATTCGGCACTTGCGAAGATGAAGAGTTTGTTCTTCACGATTGGCGCACCGATGGTGAAACCATAGGTCTGGGTGTTCTGGGAATCATATTTCTTCCTGTTCTCGACATTTGCACCAGGAGTTGTTCCGATGAAGTCCTGATTGTTGAAATATGCGTAGGCTGAACCCTTCACGGTGTTGGTACCTGATTTGGTGATGGCATTGATTGCACCTCCGGTGAAACCTGACTGACGAACATCGAAAGGAGCAACTACAACCTGGATTTCCTCGATAGCGTCAAGGGCAACAGGGTTGGCGCCCGTCTGACCGCCGTTGGTTCCGGAAGCTGCAAGACCGAAAGAGTCGTTAGCAACAGCACCGTCAATCTGGAAACTGTTGTAACGGTTGTTGGAACCTGCGAAAGAAATACCTCCGTCCTTGTTTACGGATGCCTGAGGAGTATATTTTACGATGTCATATATACTTCTGTCGATTGTCGGCATGTTCTCAACCGCACTGAGGTTGAAGTTTGCACCGGCACCTGTCTTGGAAGCATTGAATGAACCTTCAGCAGTGAGAACTACCGCATCAAGTTCATTTGAAGCCTTCATGACGACATCAATAGTGTAAGGTTCACCGAGAGTAAGGGTCACGTCGGTATACCTCACTGTTCCCATTCCCAAGAAAGACACTTCCACTGTGTAAGGGCCACCAGAACGCATACCGTTGATGTTGAAGCGTCCCTGTGCGTTGGCAATCGCAGCATACTGCGTACCTGAAGGAATGTGGACAGCGACAATCGCAGCGCCGGCCAAAGGATCCTGATTTTCATCAGTAACACTACCTGAAAGAGCTGAGGTAGTGACTTGTGCAGATGCACTAAAGACAGTCAATACCCCCCCCCTAGAAGGAGTGCTAAGAGTTTAATGACTTGTTTCATAACCGTTTAGTTATAGTTAATTAGAAATTTACGGCGCGAAGATAGTACAATTTAATCAATTCCGAAAGACTTAACCGTTTTTTAACGGTTTCCGTTGCGATTGTAAGGAAAGTTTTTGGAGTTATGATTTTTGTGCGTATATTTGCGGGCTGAAATCGGGTGCGTGGTGCACGAGGAGTGCGAACGACCCGGAATGTGGAGAAATTTGGCTGCTTGCAACCACACTAAAAAATGCTAAAATGTTGACTTCGGGTTGCCGCGTGCGGCGCTCTTTCCATATCAATGTTTTTGTGTTTTGACGGCTCCGCATTCTTGTGGGGCTATTTTGTTTTCAGATGTCTCGACTTCGCTCGACATGACAAA
>JBJFDE010000358.1:0-4680 GCA_051889855.1 Candidatus Cryptobacteroides sp.
TCAGCATTGAGACCGTAGTTGTAATCCCATCCTCCGTTGAAGCGGAATTTCCACTCATCACCGGCATTGAGGGTAACTTCTCCCACATACATAAGTGTTTCAGGGTCAAATGTCATATCTGCATCACCGCCCCAACCGTTGAAGCCTCCGATCATACCGACTTTGGTTATAGGAGTAGCCTTTGCTGTCTTGGTTGTGAAGTTTACTTCCCAGAAGTATGTTCCGTCAGCGATCATACCATTGTCACCTGCGAACACGAAACCGCTTTCAACTGAGCCTGACATTCCAATCCACTCATTAACTTTTCCGAACTTGAATCCGTATGTAGCGCCATACATTGTAACTGTACCTTTGTAGATTCCCTGACTGTCGTCCTTGAGGTAGAGACGGAAATCATCAGATATGTTCCAACCGTGGCCTGAATAGTCACCTGGCATAGTGATATATGCAGGCATATTGAGGTCGAGTGCATTTACATAGAAGTCTGAAGAAGACACATTGAAAATCACCTTGTAAGTTCCGGCATTAGAGAATACGATGTTTCCTGCGCCGAAGTCAACTTTGTCTGTTGTACCTCCGAATGAATAATCCCAGTTGGAGTTGAAGCGGAATTTGAACTCATCGTTGGCGGCAAGTTCAATATCCTGTTTTGCAGTCCAGGTCCTTGATGTACCGTTCCATTCCATCTCAAGACCTTTACCCCATCCTGAAGCGGCGAAGCTTCCGATGAGTTCGAGGTTCTTTGTCTGAACCATAGTCAGGGTGCCGAACTTCTTGTCAAGCTTGATGTAGTACAATCCTGAAGGAACAACGATATTGTCGCTTGCGAGAGTCGATGCACCAGCAACTGCAAATGGAAGATCCTCATTTCCTTTTGTCTCCACTGTCACGTTTGAGAATCCGAAGTCTCCTTCCCATCTTGGGTTAGGACTGAACTTGAACTGAACATCTGAGCCATCAGCGGTTGTAAGGTCAACGAAGCCCTGGTACAGACCTTTGGTCTTCGCAGACTGTTTGAGTGACGGTGCTGATGCAGGATCCCATCCCTGATAGCTTCCAGGGAGCCACATTGCGTCTGGGAAGGTTGCGACATAAGTCGTAACTTTAATCTTTGCTTCATTGGAAACAATGCCATCAGGAATGCTTTCGCAGCATGCATATACCTTGAAAACAAGCTCTGATTCAGCAGCCTCGGCAGCTCCGGCTGAAATGGCAGCCTCATTGAGAGCATCAACGGTCATTGAGAACGATGTGCCATCAAGACCTTCTGCAACAACAGATTCAGTTCCATTTCCAACTGCGAGAGTTACCTTGTAAGTAACATCTTCTCCATAAGCAAGTCTGGCAGCAGACCAAGAGAGGAGTGCCACACTCTCTGATGGTGTTGATTTGTCAAGCACGATGCTTTCAGCAGCTGGCGTAGCCTCTGCAGGAACAGCAGCTTCGTAATAATAGACCTTGAGAGCAACTGGTTCAGAAGAGAATTCTTTGCCATTCCTGTCACTTACAGTCACGAATACTGAAATTGAATGAGTCGAATTCTTAATGAAATTGAAATTGTCAAGAAGGAAAGACCTGAGGGTTTCCTTTGGAGTAGTATAGTATGTATTCTTTACGTCTTTCGCAAGAAGTACATCCTTATCTTCAGCAGATACATATACATTATAGAGAATCTCATCGGCATCGATGAAACGGGCTTTCGTCCATGAGAATGTCACATCCTCGGACTTCGTGCCTTCCGTGATGAGGATGTCAGTATGTGAATCCAGCACAGGAGCAACAGGATTGGTAGAGAATGTATTCTCGCTGACGATTGAGCAGGACACTGCCGCAATGGTAGCGGCAGTTGCCCAAAGTATGTTTTTCAATAATCTCATAATTCAAAAACTGTTTTACTGTTTTTCGTAAACAATGACAAACGGAGTCCTGTTGGCGTAGAGTTTCACGATATAGTTTCCAGCTGCAGGAGATGGGATGTCGCTACCGCCCTGAACGATTTCATAACCGCCATCAATTTCAGATGAAGGCACAGCGCCACCGAACTTGTAATCCCAGCTTGCGTTCAGACGAACAAGCCAACCGTCATCGCCTGTGAATGAGATGACAGGAGATTCCCAGACATTGTCTGTTGCATTGTAAGTGAATGAAGGCTCTTCTGCTACGTTCCAGCCGTTGAATCCACCGACCAGAGCGACCTTGGACATAGCCTGTTTAGCCACAGTTTTCTTCTTGGTGTTGATTGTGAGCCAGAGGATAGGCTCGTCCGCATTCACAGAGAAGTTTCCATCCTTATTGGAAGGATCGGCAACTTCCCATCCGTCAGGTTTGTATCCATCGTTCATACCAACCCAGTTGCCACCCTCGTCAACAACCTTGAAATAGTAAGGAGTCTCATCAGGATTTGATACGTCAACGAGAATCTTGTACTGGTTGGAGCCAGCTTCAGCCTCCCAGACCATTGTGCCGAACTGAGACCAGCCCTGATACTTACCAGGAAGCCAGATGTTCTTCTTAGGAGGGAGATATGTAAAGACGGAATAATTGATTACATTTGACTTGATCTGTTTAACCTCCGATGTTCCATAGACACCGGCAGTAACATAAGATTCAATCGACACGTTTGCATTCTTGGCTCCTCCAAGGTCATTGCAAATCACACCGACGAGGTCACCTTTTGTAATGGAGAGCTTATTGTCATACGAATTACCTATGATAGCCTCATTTTCTCCGAGTTTAGCCCATACATAGTAAGTAATCTGGGTGCTGACACCGAAATCGGCAGGAGCCCATGTGAATGTAACCTGCTCCTTTGAAGTGTTGGCATCAGAAATGACATTGGTCATCGAGTTGAGCACCGGTGCAACCCTGTCTCCCTCTGCGGCCAAAGTAGTCTTTGGCAGTTCCAGAGTGCAGGATGCCAGCAAAAGAGATGCAGCGGCCGCTGCCATATATTTTAATGTTTTCATATTCATTCTGTTTTATTCATCCATTAATAACCAGGGTTCTGTTTTAGATTGCTGTTTGCACTGAGGTCGCTCTGGATAATAGGGAATATGGTCATGTAGCTTGGAATTGCAACCTTTCCTGAAAGGATACCGCCCTTGAGAGTCCAAGGATAGTTCATATCAGTGAAATAGCCGTAACGGATGAGGTCAACACGACGGTGTCCCTCCCACATGAACTCACGTGCTCTTTCATCGAGCAGCCAGTCCAGGGTGATGTCTGATGGTGTTGCCACTCCTGCACGGTCGCGGAGTTTCTTGACATAAGCTTTGGCATCAGCATCAACAACCTCACCACCGTTCAGACGGGCATCAGCCTCTGCATAGTTGAGATACATCTCTGCAAGACGGAAGATAGGCATATCGGTAGAAGAAAGTTTCCACTGGCCGGCAGTTCCATCATACTGAGCGAGAGTATTGTCTGAATTCATACCGTTGAATTTCCAGCAAAACCATCCTGTAGCCATTGCTGACGGATCAAATGTTTCTTCATTCTTGAAGTTGGTGAAGAATGCCCTCTTGTCACTTGCCTCGCGGTCATAACCGAAAGGATTCTTTTCATTGCCCCACTCCACTCCTTTGAGTTCGAAGCGCGCAACATAGTCAGTAGGGACATGGTAACCTGCCCAGTTCTCACCATTGATCTTTGGCAGTCCGAATACAGCACCAAGTGCCTGGTTTGCATCCTCATTGAGAGAAGCAGATGTCAATGTTGTTGTACCACCCCAACTCTGGCATGAAACCCTGTCATAAGCTACGGCAAAGATGAATTCTTCAGCTGCTGCACCAGTTTCTGTATTGTCCTGACGGAAAAGGTCTGAATATGGAGTATGGATTGAATATCCCATGTCAATAACCTTCTTGGAAGCATTCTTGGCATCCTCCCATCTTGCTGTACCGGTATAAACCTCTGCATTGAGGTACATGCGGCTCAGGAGTGCCCATACAGAGCCCTTGGTTGGCCTTGGGTAAGGAACCGCACCTTTTGCCGGCATTGCGCTGCCATCAGATGCAAGGTCAAGGAGCTCATCTTCAAGCCACTGGAAAAGCTCAGCCCTTTCGATTCTGCGAGGGTTCTCGCCACCGATATTCTCAGGCATAGGGAAAGGAGGGTTGCCGAACTCATCCATGAGGATGTAGAAGAACATTGCCCTGTGGAAACGAGCCTCTGCCCTGTAACCTGCGACTGTAGCCTTGAGGTCGCTCTGACCACGAGCTTCAAGCTTTGACTCTTCTGTCTGAAGGAGATATTCATTTACAAGAGCAATAGCTTTCACTGCACGGGTATAAACTGCAACCATTGCATCGTTTGTTCCTGCACCCCATGAGTCATGCTGAAGGTCAGAAAGATACGAGTCTCCCCATACGCATTTCATTGCATCACAGGTCATCTCATTGAGGTTAATCCACTGTCTGAGGAATTCAGACTGTCCGGCATCGGAGAAACCGAGGTCGTTTGAACCCGGGTCATCCTGACCTACGAGCATATAGTAACCATTGATATATGCAAGCGCATTCAGGTAGCTAGACGGATTATCATAAGCAGTCTCAGAAGTAAAATCCGTCTCGTTCAGAGGCTTGGTGTTCAAATCGCCGAGGCAAGCTGAACATACAACCGCTGCAAGTGAGAAGATAAATATTTTGTTGAAAATTTTCATGTTGATATTCCTCCTTCTTA
>JBJFDE010000359.1:0-4677 GCA_051889855.1 Candidatus Cryptobacteroides sp.
TTTTTGCCATTGATGGTAATCATATTGTTATGCATCCAGTAGCGTACTCCTGAAGTGCCACGAGAAGCGACATTCTGGGCAATTTCGCACTCATGATGAGGAAAGAGCAAGTCCATTCCGCCTCCATGGATATCGAACTCCCTGCCAAGATATTTCTCGCTCATGGCAGAGCACTCGAGATGCCATCCAGGGAAACCATCGCTCCAAGGTGAACGCCATCTCATAATGTGCTCAGGAGCAGCCTTTTTCCACAAAGCGAAATCGTATGATGCCCTTTTGTCCTGCTGTCCGTCGAGCTCACGTGTGCCTTCTTTCACATCATCGAGAGTTCGTCCGGAAAGGATTCCGTATTTATGGTCCTTGTCGTATTTGAGGACATCGAAATAGATGGATCCGTTGCTCTCATAAGCATATCCGGCATCAAGAATTTTCTTGACAATGTCTATCTGCTCAATTATATGGCCTGATGCACGGGGCTCGATTGAAGGAGGAGCCACATTCAGTTGCCTCATAGCCTCATGGTAAAGCAGGGTGCATGACTGTGCAACTTCCATTGGCTCAAGCTGCTCAAGACGGGCTTTCTTGGCAATCTTGTCTTCTCCCTCATCTGCGTCCTGCTCAAGATGTCCGACATCGGTTATATTCCTGACATAGCGTACTTTATAGCCCAGATGTCTGAGAAGCCGGACAAACACGTCATAGGTGACTCCAGGTCTTGCATGTCCCAGATGAGCGTCTCCGTAAACGGTCGGGCCGCAGACATATAATCCGACATGACCGGGATTTATAGGTGTAAAAAGTTCCTTTTTTCTGGAAAGTGAATTCGTAATATAAAATTCCCTCATAATATAATCATTTAGATAACAGCCGGATAAGTCCCGGAACTGCACAATTATGCAAATATAGCAAAATATTCAATTCCCTCGGCTACTGCCTTTCGCCTTTTTGCCTGAAGCTCTCCCAAAGGAGGGAAATGCCTCCAAACAAAAGCATTGTAACTGCCTGAGATTCATGGGATAATGTAGCAAATACAATTCCCTGTGCCATCGGAAGGGCATAGATTGAACTCAGGGCCAGGGAAACCACAAAATGGAAGGCCCCGATTCCCCCAGGTACCGGCACCACCCAGCCAAGGCTTCCGACCAGGGACAGGAAAAGCGCATCCACCAGATTCAGGGAATCAAGATCGGGAACGGATCTCATAATCGACACAGCCATAAGCCAATACGAAGCCCAGATAAGTGCCGTATATATCAGGAACATCCATTTGCGCTGCATCTTGAAGCACGAAGTCAGGCCCTGCCCAAGACCAACGGAAAGCCTCCATATCTTCATACATAACTTATTGGTATCCCGATATTTCCATATACAGAACAAAGTAACGGCAAAAAGCACGGCTGCAACGGCGACAATCCACCACATGCTGAAATTGAGCCTTGAAGCGGCAGGGATCCATATCTGTTCCACGAAAAATCCGCCGAACCGGCTCCAGCCGGCTGTCAGCAGGACCAAAAGCAGAAAGATCATCGAAAGCATATCCCAGGCACGCTCCAGGACTACGGTACCGAGAACTTTCTCATAACCGGCCTTCCTGCAATTGCGCGAAATGACTCCGCACCTTACAAATTCACCGATTCTCGGGAAGACGAAATTGGCAAGATAGCCTATGTTCACTGCATTGAATGCGGTGGTGCGGGAGATGGATGAATCAATCGGCCTGATGAGCTGACGCCACCTTAATCCCCTGAGCCAGAATGCGATGACTCCGACCACCATTGAAAGTACGACATAGCCCCAACGGCAGGATGAAAGTCCCTCTGCAAAGTCCTTCCAGTCCACTCCACGGAAAGAAATCCATAGCATGAGAACGGCGAGAAGGGCGGAAAGAATATATTTCAGTATCTGTTTTACTTTTTTATCCATATATAATAAGGTATGAGTCATTACACAGGTATATGACACCTACAGGGAAAACGGGTGCAAATTTATCCAAAAGTTTGCTAACTTTGTCCGGATTTAATAGATAATTCATTTTTATGGCATCAATACTTGGCATCGGCAACGCGCTGACAGACATCCTGGCCGTCCTTCCGGACGACAGTTTCCTCAAAGAATTCCATCTCCCTAAGGGCAGCATGCAACACGTGGACATGGAAACAGGCGACAAAATATGGAAAACATTGAAACCCATGGGGGTACAGCTGGTAGCCGGTGGTTCAGCCGCCAATACAATCACCGGAACGGCCATCTTCGGCATGGAATCCGGTTTCATAGGCAAAGTCGGCGACGATGACCTGGGGCACCTCTTCAAAAGCGACCAGGCTCAATATGGCATCAAATCCACTCTGTTCAAAGGCACGAAATCCTCTGGAAGGGCGATGGTGTTCATCACCGCGCCCAACGCAGAAAGGACTTTTGCGGTTTATCTCGGAGCAGCTCTCGAACTTGTCCCGGAGGATCTGCAGCCTGAATATTTCGAAGGTTATGACTATTTCCACATTGAAGGATATCTTGTTCAGAATCAAGCTCTTATACGTAAGGCTGTAGAAATGGCAAAGGCTGCGGGATGTATCATTTCACTTGATATGGCATCGTACAACGTGGTCGAGTCCAACGAGGCTTTCCTGCATGACATTGTCGATAATTACGTCGATATCGTTTTTGCAAACGAGACTGAGGCCAAGGCCTTCACCAAGATGGAGCCTCGTGAGGCCGCTGATGAGATTGCTAAGCATTGCAAGATTGCAGTTGTTAAGATTGGCAAGGACGGTTCTATGGTCAAGAGCGCAGATGAATATCATTTCATCAAGGCCTGGCCTGCATCGCCGGTTGATGCGACTGGTGCCGGAGACACTTATGCAGCCGGATTCCTCTATGCTCATTCGCTGGGCATGCCTCTGAAGGTGTGCGGAGAGGTCGGTTCCATCATTGCCGCCAAGGTTGTGGAGGTAATTGGCACAAAGATAGACATTCCGCGATGGAAGGCTGCCAAAAAGGAAATCAGGGAGTTGATTGCAGCTAATTCCAAAGCATAGATGTCTCTGATAATCAATTGGTTCCGCAAACGCAGGCTCAGCAAGGATGCGAGCGATGTTCCGACTGGATTCCTTCCTCTCGGAAGTATTACGTCTGTCAATGTGGTGATTGATGCACAGGATCCTTCTTTTGAGGAACTTAAGCAGGATATTCTTTCATGGGGTCGGGAAAATGGTCTGAAGGTGGACATTTTCTATATTGACATGCACAAACCGGCAAAGGGAGAGCTCCCGATTACGGGCGTTGAGACGACCATCACCCGCAAGGATATTTCATGGTACGGAGCTCCGCCGAAGGAGAAGGCATGTCTTTTGATGGAGGGCGGTGCCGATTTGTTCATTTCAATGGTGAACAGTTCTGATTTCCTCATTGATTATTTGTGCAAATGTTCGCGTGCCCGTTTCAAGGCAGGCAGGAAGGAATATGCCGGTCATGGCTTTGACATGGTCATTTCCAGCGGTGCTTCGGAGCAGATGGACAGCGAGCTTCGGTCAGACTCCCGTGAGGTGTTTGCGTGCATGAAATCGTTTCTGAGCAAGATACGCAGTATTTAGAGGATTATTAATCCGAACATTTCAATTTATGAATATATGAAACTGACTAATTATATTTCTGTGGCTGCCAAGGGCTTCCTCATGGGTGCAGCCAATGTTATTCCAGGTGTCTCAGGCGGCACGATGGCTGTCCTGACCGGTATTTTCCACAAAATCATAGCCTGCCTATCATGTCTTGGAGATGTTTCCACCTACAAGCTTTTGTTTACAGGCAAGTTCAAGGAGTTCTGGCAGAAGATTGACGGAGGCTTCCTCCTTGCTCTGGCCGCAGGTGTCCTAGTGAGCATATTCACTCTTGCAAAAGTGCTCGGCTATACGATGTCTGCTTTCCCTGTCGAGACTTGGGCTTTCTTTTTCGGCCTGATCATCGCCTCGGCAGCCGTAATGCTTGTGGATGTAAAGGGATGGAAGGTAATGGACGTGGTCCTCTGTGCCATAGGCATTGCCCTGGGAGTGGGTGTGTGCATGCTCTCCCCTACCCAGACGCCGGACAGCCTCTGGTTCATTGCAATCTGCGGTGCAATAGGTGTCTGTTCGATGATTCTTCCAGGAATATCCGGAAGTTTCATGCTTCTGGTTCTTGGTAAGTACCACTATATAATGATTGAGGCAGTCAACAATCTGAATCTTGTAGTGCTTGGTGCATTTGCAGTTGGCGGAGTAATCGGAATCATTGCTTTTGCAAAGCTCCTCAACTGGGTGCTGTCCAAATGGGAAAGAGGTACAATGTTGATTCTCACAGGTTTCATCATCGGCTCCCTTGTCAAGATCTGGCCATGGAGCAACATGTACGACATTGCAGTTTCGCAGGGTCTTGCACCAGTCCTGGAAAAAGGCCAGATAGCTCCGGCTCTCGATCCGGCCATCCTTTCAGCCATCAATCTGCACATTCCAGGTGCCATCATTTTCGCAATCCTCGGTCTGTCCTGCGTCGGTCTGATCGAATACTTCAGCCGCAAATCAAAATAATTCGAAATTCCCTTGCCGATCAAAGAAATATTCCTATCTTTGCACTCCAATTCAAAAAGGTTCGGTTCGGTAGCTCAGCTGGATAGAGCAACAGCCTTCTAAGCTGTGGGTCTTGGGT
>JBJFDE010000360.1:0-4660 GCA_051889855.1 Candidatus Cryptobacteroides sp.
GAGTTCCTTTGGCTCGCATTTACTATGTCCTCCTTGGAATACTGTACTTGTTTCGGCATATATGTCTGCTTATGATGCGCAATCGGATTTTGAGCGAAGGGATGACTCTCCCCGGTAATAATTGCTACATGTCGGTCATTGACAATCCTTTTTGAGATACAGTGTAATCCTTAAACTTGCCTGTAGCACGAGTGAAGATAGCGACTTTCTCATTTAGGACTTCTGCATCAAAGTATTTCTCTTTTCTCTTTACCTCAATGAATACAGCCTCGTCGTTCAATTCGTTCTCGGCAACAATGTCAATCTCATTTTCGCCCTTACGATCCCACCAACTGCTGATTCGTGTGTATGCTTTACTCTCCATAAGTACATGCTTGAAATAGCGTTCAAGCATCTTGCCGCTGAAAGTCTCGTAGTCACGGTTGATGATTGTCTTTAACGCATCGAAGTTCTCAATTTCAAGCATATAGTTATATTTGTATATGAAACGGAACCAGAAGGTGAAGAAGTTGTCCTCAATCGTATAGCGAACGTTCTTTGTCGAGCTCTGCTCGAATATGGGTTGGTTTTTGGTTATTATCTCATACTCCTTTTCCAATTTTGTAAGGTAACCACCAATCTCCCTGCCAACAATCTGTTCAATCTCCGAACGTGATGTCTTGCCACGAGCGATAGCTGAAAGAATGGAGAAATAGACTCCGTAGTCCTTGCCAAATTCCTCTATAAGTATAGCTTTGCCCTCACCCAGAAACACAGAGTCTGCCTTGATGATATGATTAAGCATCTTTGTCTTTGTTGTAGCTCCTGCATCAACGAGCAATTGAACATACTTTGCCACGCCACCAGTAAATGAATATAGCGCCAACAAGTCCTCGGCAGTGTAGTTTGGATTGTATTCCGCAATTATTTCCTTCAGGACAGCAGGAGTGAATGGTTTAATCGACATAAAACGAGTCTGGCGATTATAAAGCGGCTCCTTCTTGTCCTTGAAAATCTTTGTCATCATCGAGAAAATTGAACCACATACAATGAGGTTGATATGAGCCTTGGTGTGATACATATCCCAGATGCGTTGCATATCACTGTATATAGACTTGTTTACCTTGAAGAACTCTTGGAACTCATCTATAAATAGTGTAATGGGACGCTCTATGGCAAGTTTCATCAGATACTCGAAAATCTCAGGAAATCGCTCTGCTCTGCCCATTACCGGAATACTCAGCTTGTTCTCAATCTCCTGGATATAATCTGTACACAAATCACTCTCAGCCTTACGTGCGACGAAGAAATAGAGTATCGGCACATTCTCGTATGCTTTCCATACTAGCGATGTCTTACCAATACGACGACGACCTGTCACTACCGTAAACTGAGCATTACTCTTTGAGAGTTCAAGAATCTCCTTGAGTGATGCAATTTCCTCTGTTCTATCAAAAAATCTCATACACTTTTATTTAGTTCCGAAATATCTGTTTCCGAAACAGCGGTTTCTGAACTACAAATATAATACACTTTTATTATCGTACAAAATTATGCGATAACAATTTATTTTCGTCGATATTTAGTAAAATGTGATATGGGCACCATCCATTTGAGTGTGGAAATGACAACTACTTATTTCATACTATTCTACTTGAGGTTTTCTTTTGAGAATTACCAGCCTGTCCCCAACCTGCAGAACGGTATCTCCGCGTGGTATTATGTTCTTCTCGTCTCGAATCACCACCAGCACCAGACCTGAGATATCGCAATTCCGGATGCTCCCTCCGTCCAGAGGGCTACCTTTCTTTACAGTCTTTTCCATTAGAAACATATCCGCATTTCCGTAGCTCTTCGTCACGAGGATTACACTGTCACCTGCTTTGAGAAGAGTGTCTCCACAAGCCGTTATTCTCTTCTTTCCGCGTATTATGAGGGCAATCAGTATGTCTGGCGGCAATCCGAGCTCCATTACCTGTTTCCCATCCCAATCACTCCCGCAAGAAATGTCTATGCTGCTGAACTGTATGTCTGTTGCTTCTGAATAATCATTGAAGGTTTTCAAAACATTTTCATTTTCATCCAGCATACAGAGTTTTCCTGCGACCTTAGGAATGAGTGTTCCCTGTATGGAAATCGAAATCAGAACGATGCAGAAGACTATGCTGAACAGGTCGTTCTCCAGCATCTGGGTGCCTGTGATAGCCATTATGGCAAAGACTATTGATGCGGCACCGCGAAGACCGACAAATGAAACGAGGTATTGCTGACGGATCGGATATTTACGAAAAGGACCGAGAACTCCGAAAACTGCTGCCGGTCGGGAGACAAACAGCATAAAGGCCGAAATCGCCAATGCGGGAAGTATTGCCTTGAAAAGCATGGCAGGTCGGGCAAGAAGTCCCAGCACGAAGAAGATAAGCACCTGCATCAGACCGGTGATACCATCGAAAAAGCCCACCATAGCCTTTTTGCCTCGGAATTCTTCATTTCCCAGCATCATTCCTACGATGTATGCGCTCAGGTAGCCATTGCCTCCAAGGACATCCGGAACAGCATAGGAAGCAATGGCAACTGCGAACACGAAAAGAGTGTCGTAGCCATTTGTCATGAAAGAACTCAATTTATGAAGAGCCCGGCAAGCTAATTTTGCCATAAACCAGCCCAGACCTGCTCCGAACGCAAGTTGCGCGAATATCATCCATACAAGCGACCATCCTGATGCGCTATTGTTGACAACCGAAATCATTATGGCTGTAAGCATATAGGATGCGGGGTCGTTGCTGCCGCTTTCCATTTCCAGCAGGGGAGCTGTATTGTATTTCAGCCCCAGTTTCTTACCCCTGAGTATGGAAAAAACGGAAGCCGCGTCCGTAGAACTGACCACGGCTCCCAACAGAAAACTTTCCGCCCATCCCCATCGCAGTACAAAATGGCAGAAGAGGCCGGTGAGCACTGCTGTAATGACCACGCCTGCAGATGCCAGCAGTACCGATTCCCGCCAAACCGGCCTGATACTTTCCCAACGTGTTCCGAAGCCGCCATAGAACATTATGAAGAGCAGCGCAACGCTGCATATCTCTTTTGCAAAGCTATGGTTGTCAAGGTACACGGGTATGGATCCGACATTTCCGAACACAATGCCGAGTACTATGAACGCCAAAAGTGTAGGTACTCCAATCCGCGATGATATCTTATTCAGCCAAATGCAGTTGATGAGTACTACTACGATGAGTATGAGAAAAAGACTTGTCATTTTATCAAAGTTTGTTGAATATATACACATAATATGCAGCGAAAGCGAGCAGCATCAAGGCACCCTCCCATCGGTCTATACGCAGTCTGCGGCCGGTGTATCCCCATAGCAGAAGCAGTACGCAGCTTAAAATGATGACAGATGCATCGATAATGCTTACTGAACCAAATGAAAGTGGGGTTATCATAGCAGAGACACCAAGTATTATCAGCATATTGAAGATGTTGGACCCAAGGATGTTTCCCAATGCAAGCCTGTCATATCCTTTGAATGCGGCAACGAGACTTGTTGCCAGTTCCGGCAGCGAAGTGCCTCCGGCGAGTATGGTAACGGCTATGAATTTGTCGCTGACTCCTATTTGCCTGGCAAAGTCGGTTGCCGAGTGTACAAACAGTTCTCCACCGCCAATAAGTGCGGCTAGTCCGGCAATTGCAAGCAAAATAGATGAGGATAGTTTTCTTCCTGCGTCAATTGTTCCGCTCTGCATTGCCTTCCCAGACGACTTGAATGTATAGAATATGTATATCGCGAAAATGATGAGGCAAACTACAGCTTCCGGTTTTGTCAGCGAGTCTTCTTTACCGATGCCGAAAAAACTATGGCTTTTACCGAGGAAAAGAATCAATGCGCTTACGCAAAGAGTAATTGGAATGTCTTTTCTGCGGTTCTCATCCGTCATTGAAACTGGATAAACGAGTGCCGTCAACCCCAGGATAAACAGTATGTTGAATATGTTGGAACCTATCACATTCCCGACAGCTATGTCAGAATTGCCTTGAATGGCTCCATCCAGACTTACGACCAGTTCGGGCGTTGAAGTCCCGAATCCTGCAATCGTAAGACCTATGACAAATTCGTTCAAGCCGGCCATCCTGGCAATTCCAGTAGCGCCGTTCACAAGCCAGTCTGCACCCAGGACTATGAGTACGAGACCGACCAGCAATAAAAATATGGTCATTGCGGATATTATTGTTTGTTATTATTTTGCAGATTAATTATTTCTTGAGTATGCCGGCTCTTTATTATAGCCGCAATCTGCAAATTACAAACAGATACCTTTCGGCAGTCCGGATTCCCGACAGCAGAAAAGATATACTGTTCAGGAACCGGTGAGTAGAAATGCTATTGATAAGTTTTCCCCCAGAGAGAAAACTTGTGTGTATCTGCCGATGATTTGAGTTACGCCCGGAAGAGGTGGTTCGGACAGAAACGCTGTTGGAGCTGCTATTCCCGAAAAGGGAACTGCTTTGTGCAGAAGTGAGACAGATATCCTTGTTGATGGTAAACTCTGTAATTCTGTCTGATTCGGAATATTCAGATATGTAACAATCTGAGCATGACTGTCGCAATTCCTCTGCAAATTCAAGCCTGCCCCCGAAAAGCAGGGACAGAAGCATATACAATATGAGTATCAGCATTCTCATC
>JBJFDE010000361.1:0-17311 GCA_051889855.1 Candidatus Cryptobacteroides sp.
GATGGCTTTCTTGTAGTCTTCAATGCTGAAATATTTGTTGTCAGTATTCTTCAGAAGAGCGAATTTCATAGCCCTGTCGCAGAATTTCTCCTCTGACAACATACCATATTCGATGAAAAGCTTGAGGTTGTCCCATTTATTCTCCCACTGCTCTCTCTCGTTCTTGAATATATCCTCCAGTCTGTCAGCGACTTTCTTTGTGATGTAAGTGGATATTTTCTTCACGTTCGCGTCACTCTGAAGGTAGCTTCTTGACACGTTCAGAGGAATGTCCGGAGAGTCGATTACACCGTGAAGCAGGGTCAGGAAGTCCGGAACGATATTGTCAACTGAATCGGTCACGAACATCTGGTTGCAGTAGAGCTGGATCTTGTTGCGGGAAATCTCTACATTGTTCTTGATCTTAGGGAAGTATAGAATACCGGTGAGATTGAACGGATAGTCCACGTTCAGATGGATGTAGAAAAGAGGGTCCTCCTGCATCGGGTAGAGGTTGCGGTAGAACTCCATATAATCCTCTTCCTTGAGTTCAGATGGTTTCCTTGCCCAGAGCGGCTCGATTTTATTGATGATATTATCTTTCTCTGTATCAACATATTTGCCATCCTTCCACTCCTGTTCCTTACCGAATACTACCGGTACCGGCATGAACTTGCAATATTTGTTGAGAAGTCCCTGAATGCGGTTTTTCTCGGCATATTCCTTTTCCTCATCGTCGATATAGAGGGTGATGACGGTTCCTCTGTCGGTCTTGTCGCAAGGTTCCATCTCATATTCAGGCGAGCCGTCGCATGACCATTTGACTCCCTTGGCTCCTTCTTTCCAAGAAAGGGTTGCAATGGTGACTTTCTTGGCAACCATGAAGGCTGAATAAAAGCCAAGTCCGAAATGGCCGATGATGCTTGAAAGCTGGTCTTTGTATTTTTCGAGGAATTCTCCAGCAGATGAAAATGCTATCTGGTTGATGTACCTGTCAACCTCTTCCTCAGTCATTCCGATACCGTTATCGATGATTTTCAGGACTTTGGCATCCTCATCGAGCTCTACTCTCACCTGAAGTTCACCGAGTTCGCCCTTGAATTCGCCTGATGCGGCGAGGGCTTTCATTTTCTGGGTTGCGTCAACTGCATTTGCCACGAGTTCGCGAAGGAAGATTTCGTGGTCTGAATAAAGGAATTTCTTAATCACCGGGAATATGTTCTCGGTGGTTACGCCTATTTTACCTGATGTTGCCATAATTTATATTTACTTTACATTTATTACTTTCATATCTCAGATTACCGGTCAAGCCGGGGACGACGGGTGTATGGTCAAAATGCGTTCCAACAAAAAAAGACTGACGATTTGTCAGTCTTTTTTATTTATCTGTCATGAAAATTTATTTATACATGAACCTCTTGATACTCATCTTAGGAGTCTTCTCAAATGGCTCTGCAACTCTTTCTGCCTTTGCCAGCTTGCTGTATGACGGCATGCTCTTGTTCACTTCAGCAACAATGTTTGCAAGAACGGCAGCCTCATCAGCACCATCAGCCTTAAGCTTGTCTGCATCCAGGTAAACAAGGGCCACCAGCCTTGATTTTCTGTCAACTACCACCGACTCTATGACATATTGCTGATTGTTCACCACTGCTTCAATTTCCTCTGGATAGATATTCTGTCCGTTTGCAGAGAGAATCATATTCTTGCTGCGGCCACGAATGAAGATGTTTCCGTCTGCGTCAATGACACCAAGGTCACCTGTATTCATCCACCCGTCAGCAGTAAACGCTGCCTTGGTAGCCTCCTCGTTCTTGAAATATCCGCTCATGATATTGGTTCCGCGAGCCTGGATTTCACCAACTACATTATAAGGGTCTTCAGAGTCGATACGGACCTCTGCGCAGTCAACGGCCTTTCCGCATGAATGCGGCACGAACGACTGCCAAGGAGCATAGGCCAGAAGAGGCGCTGCCTCAGTCATGCCATAACCCACCGTGAACGGGAGCTTGAATTTCTTGAACCATTTCTCAACGTCAGGATTGAGCGCAGCTCCTCCCATGATGATGCTTCGCAGATTGCCACCGAAAGCAGTCAGAAGGGTATTTCTTATCTTCTTGAAAATAAGCTGATTGACTCCAGGAATCGAAGTCAGGACCTTCATCACAGGCTTGTTCAGGACAGGAAGGACCTTGCTTTTGAATACCTTTTCCATTACAAGAGGCACAGTAATCATAAGGTATGGCTTCACGTCAGCCATCGCAGCAAGCAGGAGTGCCGGAGTAGGAGTCTTGCCAAGATAATAGACACTGGATCCTCCGCAGAGAGGATAGATGCACTCGAACATCATTCCATACATGTGTGCCATAGGGAGCATGGATACAATCTTGTCTTCCGGATATGAACGCAGGTTGGTCTGTCCGAACTCCACGTTTGCACTGATGCACTCAAAACGGAGCATTACGCCCTTTGGTGCACTGGTTGTTCCCGAAGTATAGTTGATGATTGCGAGTTCTTTGTCATTTCCATCAGGATAACATACATCGTCCTTGCTGAATCCATTCGGATATTTTGCCTTGAATGCCGCATCAATATTGGCATGCGCTGCCGAAATTTCTTCTTTTGCAGAATAAAGAAGGGAGAAGTCGTTTGCAGACAATACAGCCTTCACTTTAGGCATCTTACTGATATCCAACTTCTTCCAGATATCATTGTCAGTAATCAGGGCGATGCTCTCAGAATGGTCCACAAGGGCATTGACACTGTCCGGATGGAAATCCGCAAGGATAGGAACTGCCACTGCCTCGAATGAATTGATGGCAAAAAGGCTTATGCCCCAGCGTGCCGAGTTCTTGGCGCACAAAGCCACCTTCATTCCTTTTTTCAGACCGGCTGTTTCAAAAAAGATGTGCAGACGGGCTATCTGTTCGGCTGTTTGTCCGAATGTAAATGTTTCTCCACGGTAGTTGCAAAGTGAAGGTCTGTCCCAATTCTGTTTGACAGCTTCTTCAAAACGTTTCAGATAATGCTTCATATAGGGTTAAATTGCTAAATTCGAAAATCAAAAACAAATTTAAGAAATAATTACGTGTAAATCAGAATATTTTCGAAGTTTTTGATTAAGTTTGTGCGAACTGCATTTCAAGCAGTTGTTTGAGTTATGAGAAATATACCAATAGTAGCGCTAATCTATGATTTCGATGGCACGTTGTCACCCGGCAACATGCAGGAATTCGGATTCATCCAGGCAATCGGGAAAAAGCCAAGGGAATTCTGGGAAGAAAGTGATGAGATTGCCATAGGCCAGGATGCCAGCAACATACTCAGCTACATGAAACTTATGTTTGATGAGGCTCGTGAAGCTGGAATCAAGCTGCGCCGCAGTGATTTCAAGAAGTTCGGAAAAAGCATAGAACTTTTCGAAGGAGTCAAGGATTGGTTCCACCTGATAAATGCTTATGGCAGGAGAAAAGGAGTGAAGGTGGAGCATTACATCAATTCCTCCGGGCTTGCAGAAATGATAGAGGGCACTCCCATTGCAAAGGAGTTCAAAAGGATATTCGCGTGTTCATTCCTTTACAATGAAGCAGGAGAGGCTGAGTGGCCGGGAGTCGCCGTTGACTATACTGCCAAGACTCAGTTTCTGTTCAAGATCAACAAAGGCATTCTGAGCATACGTGACAACAAGCTCGTGAATGAAAGTCAGGCAGAGGAAAACAAAAGGGTGCCTTTCCCGCATATGATTTATTTCGGTGACGGAGAGACCGATGTGCCGTGCATGAAGATTGTGAAGATGTTCGGGGGACATTCCATTGCCGTTTACAACCAGAAGAACATCCATAAGAAGGCTGTGGCAAGGACTCTGTTCAAACAGGGGCGCGTCAATTTCATTACCCCGGCTGTATATACCAGGGAAAGCAGGACTTACGAAATCGTTTGCGCCATCATAGACAAAATCAAGGCTGATTACTCTTTGGCTTTGCTGGCTAAGAGTAAGTAGCCTTGATTGGGCAGATTTCTCCACGCGCTTCGCTTGGTCGAAATGACAGGAAGGACGCTTGGTCGAAATGACAGGAGGGTCGCCTGGCCTGGATGACAGGAGGCGTCAGAGGCAGTTGACTACGAGTTTTGAATATGCTCTCTCCACCTTGGCGAGGGCTTTTTCTACAGTCTGGTCAGTAGCCAGAAGCACTCCTACCCTGCGGTGTCCTGCAATCTCCGGTTTTCCGAATATTCTGATCTGGACACCCGGCTCTTCAAGCACCTTCTCCAGATTGCAGAACTCATATTCTTTCGTATTTCCTTCAACGACAATGGCTTTGGAAGCTGACGGACCGTAAAACTTGACTTCAGGTACCGGCAAGCCGAGAATTGCACGGGCATGAAGTGCAAACTCGGACATATCCTGTGAAATCATGGTGACCATTCCCGTGTCGTGTGGACGAGGAGATACTTCACTGAAAATCACGTCATTGCCAACGACAAACAATTCTACGCCGAAGATACCGTAACCGCCAAGTGCATCCGTGATGGACTTGGCAATATGCTGGGCCTTTCTGATTGCTTCATAAGACATCATCTGAGGCTGCCATGATTCACGATAGTCTCCGTCAACCTGATGATGTCCGATCGGATTCAGGAAAGTGGTGCCGCCACAATGACGCACGGTCAGCAAGGTAATTTCATAATCGAATTTCACAAAGCCTTCAACAATCACCTTTCCGCTTCCGGCACGGCCTCCTTCCTGGGATACATGCCATGCATGGTCAATGTCCTCAGGGGATTTCACCAAACTCTGGCCATGACCTGATGAGCTCATCACCGGCTTTACAACGCACGGTATGCCGATTTCCTGCACTGCCTTGTCGAACTCTTCACGTGTGGAAGCGAAACGGTAAGGAGATGTGGGAAGCCCAAGAGTCTCGGCTGCAAGACGGCGGATGCCTTCACGGTTCATGGTAAGGCGGGTGGCATTGGCAGTCGGAATAACATTGAAACCATCCTGCTCGAGTTTCACAAGCCTGTCTGTGGCAATGGCTTCGATTTCAGGAATGATATAATCAGGTTTCTCTTCCCTGATGACAGACTCAAGTGCGTCCCCGTCAAGCATGGACAACACGTGAGAACGGTGTGCTATGTGCATAGCCGGGGCATTTGCATATTTGTCAAGTGCAACTACTTCTACACCATACCTTTGAAGTTCAATTGCCACTTCCTTGCCAAGTTCTCCGGAGCCGCACAGAACGGCTTTCTTTCCAGACTTGGTGAATGTTGTTCCGATTTTTGTCATTTTTTGTTTTGTTTATTATTGTTTTCAGATGTCTCGACTTCGCTCGACATGACATATTGATTCGCTCGACATGACATATTGATTCGCTCGACATGACATTGGGCTCTACCGACATGTGACATGCGATGCCGATATGACTGTGGTTATTTACCGTATCGTTTTAGGATGGTCTCTCCATAGGCATCAATGCGCCTGTCACGGAAGAATGGCCATCCACGACGGACATATTCGGTCCTTCCGAGGTCAATCTCCACAACCTTCACGCCTTCCTCATCCTTTCCGAACTCAGCGAGGAGCTCTCCCTGAGGACCGGTCGCAAATGAACGTCCCCAGAACTGGATGCCTTCGGTGTTACCACTCGGATCATCTTCATGGCCAGTGCGGTTTACAGTAATCACTGGCAGTCCGTTAGCCACGGAATGGCCTCTCTGGACCAGCTGCCATGCATCACTCTGGACTTTCTGTTCCTCTAGCGGATCAGTTGCAACTCCTCCAATGGCTGTAGGATAGATGAGCATCTGTGCCCCGTTGAGCGCCATGCAGCGTGCTGCCTCAGGATACCACTGGTCCCAGCAGACAAGGACACCGAGAGTACCCACGGAAGTCTCAATCGGTTTGAATCCAAGGTCCCCCGGAGTAAAATAGAATTTCTCATAATAGCAAGGATCATCCGGGATATGCATTTTCCTGTATTTCCCTGCTATGCTTCCGTCCTTTTCAATGACGACAGCCGTATTATGGTAGATACCGGCCGTCCTGCGCTCGAAAAGCGACAGCACCAGCACGATTCCGAGTTCCTTTGCCAGAGATCCGAAGGTCTCTGTTGACGGGCCCGGTATAGGCTCCGCAAGGTCACAAAGGGAAGCATTTTCTGTCTGGCAAAAATAAACTGAGTTATGAAGTTCCTGAAGCACAACAAGTTGAGCTCCCATCTGCGCACATTTGCGGATATTGTTTTTCAGTTTTTCAATATTTGCCGGAATGTCCGTTGAACAGCTTTGCTGGACCATTCCCACCTTTAATATATTAGATGTCATATTTTTGATTATTTACGTAAATATCCCTGAGGGAACTGCATGGTTATGCAATGCAGCGAGCCATGGCCGGAGAGCAGCGGACGGCAGTCTATCATGACAATCTCCCTGTCCGGGAATGCTGTCTGAAGGCGCTTGCGCACCACCTCATCCATAGGCGACCCGGCAGCCGGAACAAGCACTCCCCCATTGACTATCAAGAAATTGGCATAAGATGCCGGCAGTCTGTAATCATCCAGATAAAGAGGCTCAGGAAGCGGAAGCGGAATGAGATTGTAAGGTTTTCCGTCAAGAGTCCTGAACTCCTTCAACTGCCTTTCCATCTTCGCAAGGGGCTCATAATGAGGATCATCCGGATCCGTGCACCTCATATATGCGATGGTATCGGGTGAGCAGAAACGGGCAAGGATATCCACATGGCTGTCAGTATCATCGCCAATAATGGTGCCGTGGTCCAGCCACAAAATCCTCTTTAGGCCGAAAGCTCCGCAAAGTTCCTCTTCAATCTCCTCTTTCGAAAGATATTCATTCCTGTTCAGCGAACAGAGACATTCAGTAGTGGTGAGCATGGTGCCGCAGCCATCGCTGTCGATGCTGCCGCCTTCCAGGACATAAGGTCTCATATCCACGCCCATTACGTCCTCGGCAAAGGCTCCTGCATCGAATATGTTCCTTGTGATGCGGTTGTCGAGATTGGAAGCGAATTTGAGCCCCCAGCCGTTGAAGACGAAATCGTAGAGATATTTCTCACCGTTGTCGCCGAAGACACTAATGCCGCCGTGGTCGCGTGCCCAGGTGTCATTGAGAGGTGTTTCATAGAATGCTATCCTGTCGAGGTCTATCTCCAGGCCCTTCTGTGCTGCAATCCTGCTGATATCCGACTTGCACTCGCCGATATCCCTGGTTGCAATGATCAGTTTCTCAAAACGCAGGATCTGGTATGCTATATCGACATAACATCCGAGCACCTTTTCGAGCTCATACCATTCCGTATCGCAGTGCGGCCATGTCAGCTGGACACCATCCTGCATTTCCCATTCTGCCGGTAATCTCATCTGAAAATTCCATTAAAAATAAACGTCCGCAAAAATAGTAAAAAAAGTTGAATTTGATTTTTATAAAAGTCTTATGTACTTTTGCTCCCCCATATCCATTGACAGCCAATGGAAATTAATGACTTGCTTATGAAATATAGCTATAATCACCTGACTTTCAAGACACTGGCTATATGCCTTATACTGTATTCAGCCAACCTGGACTTGAGGGCTCAGGCACAGGAGGGTGAGATATACCGTCAGGCAGCCGGAGTTAAATCCCTGATATTCAGAGGAAGAATAGCTCCTGAATATAAATTCGGATACAACGGCCACTGCTATGCAGAAAAAAAAGAATTCACTCTCGGGTCTGTGATGTATAACGAACGTCTCTATGAAAATGTCCTGCTGAATGTGGATGCATGTGCTGACCTTCTGCTCGTGCGCAACACCATGGCAATGTCCACGGTCAGGGACTATGTTGACTATGCTCTCATAGGCTCAGACAGGTATGTGAACCTCAACTACAATGGTCGCTGCCAGGGAGCGCCTGAAGGCTTCTGCAAGGAACTCTGCAGCGGTGCCGGCATGACATTCTATTCAAAGGTATCGAAAAAAATCAGTACCGACGAAGGATATCACAACGGCAAGGACATTGGTTACGAGGATCCGGATTACAGCGAGTACCTTAGCACCCCTTCGGGCAATGTGAAAGTGCTCCGCTATTTCCGTTTCAAGGAGAGATTTTACCTTGTGCGTGATGGCAAGGCAGTCCAGATTCTCAACAGGAGAAGTTTTCTCAAACAGTTCGACCGTCATCTTGCTTCAAAATTGAAGCATTATGCATCATCCCATGGTCTGAATGCAGCAGATGTCACCCTTCCGGATTATGCATGCGGACTTCTTTCATATTTGGAGGGCGAAAAATGAAAAAGCTGATTGCATTGATATTGGTCTTGCTGCCTCTGTCACTGGCGGCACAGGAAGAGGTCGTGGAGCTGAAAATGGTGAGCACAGATTCCCTTGTCAACTACCTCAGGACATTGGACAAGGGCAAGCTGTATTTCCGCAAGGATGCTGATGACAAGACTCTGCTGACAGTAAAATCCCCTGCCTCAAGTTTTTTTGAAGCAGCCATGAATGAAATCCGCAGCAAGGGCTATTCAGTCTCGGTATATGACGGGGCATGGTTCGTGCTCAGGGGCAGCGGACTGGTAAGCGGCCTTCCCGCCGGATATTTCAGCAATGAAGCCGCAGGTCAGGATGTAATTCCCGACTATGCCGATGACCGTGAACTGATTGCCCGTTTCCAGAACAAAGTGTATGAAATCGGAGACAAAATGAAGCAGCGTACCAAGGGTTCCGGTTTCGTGAAAGGATATATCCGCAATATATCCAACGGCGAAGCCATCCCGGGAGTTGCCGTCATCAGCGGCAATTCCTATGTCCTTACGGACAATTACGGTTATTACTGTCTGTCTCTTCCAGTCGGGGAAAACAAAATCTCGCTCAGTGGATATTCCCTTGACCCCATGGAACTTACGCTTCTTGTCTATGGAGACGGGGAACTGGATGTCATGATGAAGGAGACCGTGCTTTCGCTTCAAGGTGCAACGGTACAGGCAGACAGGCAGTCCCTTCATATCACCTCGTCAATGGGAGTCGAGAGAATCAATGCCAGTTTCATGAAAACCATACCGGCAGCCTTCGGTGAGTCGGATGTGATCAGGGCGGTGATGACCCTTCCCGGTGTGAAGACCGTGGGTGAAGCAGCAACCGGATTCAATGTACGCGGCGGCTCCGTTGACCAAAACCTGATTCTCCTGAACGAGGCGACAATTTACAATCCAAGCCACATGTTCGGCATCATGTCCGCATTCGATACTGATGTGGTCAGCACGGCGGACCTATATAAAAGCAGCATTCCTATAGAACTTGGAGGCCGTCTTTCATCCGTGCTGGACATTCACGGGCGCAGCGGAAATTCCAAGAAATTCAGCGGTTCGGTGGGCATAGGACTGCTCACAAGCCGCTTGTCCCTGGAAGGTCCTCTGGGAAGTGAAAACACCACTTTCGTGCTCGGAGGCCGCACCACCTATTCCAACTGGATGATGAAACTCCTGCCTGAAAACAGTGCATATTCAGGAGGAAAGGCCTCCTTCAGCGACGTCAGCGCAGGGATTTCCCACAAATTCAGCGAACGCAATTCCATTCAGGCCAACGGATATTGGAGCAGAGACAGCTATTCATTCAGCAGTGACACCACCTTCCGCTACAGCAATGCCAGCGCCACCCTGGCCTGGCGTCACAATTTCTCAGAGCAGTCAAGCCTCGACCTGACAGGCGTTTATGACCGCTACCAGAACATTATGGATGAGTTCGGAAATGAGTACAGGGCATCACGTTTCAGTTCCATGATCCAGGAGGGCCGCATCAAGGCATCGTTCAAGACCGTGGTCAACGACAAACACAGCCTCAGCTATGGTGCAGATATGCTCTACTACAATCTGAATCCGGGATGCATGGTTCCTGTCGGAGATGAATCCCTGATTGTCCCGGCACAACTCAAAATCCAGCAGGGAATCCAGCCAACTATCTGGTTTGCAGACCAATGGAAACCTTCTGACAAATTCTCCCTCGATTATGGAATCCGAGCGAGTGGTTTTGTTTCAATTGAAGAATCCGCAAAATTCCAGTGTTATCCTGAATTCCGTCTGTCAGCGAAATATTCTCCTGTCAATAATTTCAGCATAAAGGCAGGAGCCAACACGATGACCCAATACATTCACTTGATTTCCAATTCGACTTCCATGTCGCCGATGGACAGCTGGCAGCTCTGCAATGCAAGGGTGAAACCTCAGCTGGGCTATCAGGGAGCCGGAGGAATCTATTGGACAATTTGGAACGGCATGCTTGACCTGTCTGCAGAAGGCTACATAAAACGTTTCTACAACTGTCTGGATTACAAGTCCGGAGCAGTGCTTTCCATGAATCCTGACCTGGAGAATGAACTCGTAAGGACGATTGGAAAAGCATGGGGTGTCGAACTCATGGCACGCAAGACCGGAGGCAAATTCAGTGGCTGGCTCAGTTACACTTACTCCCGTTCGCTATTGAAAGAGGCTCAGGACCGAGGACTTGCCACAATCAACGGTGGTGACTGGTACAATGCGCCTCATGACAAGCCACACGACTTGAAATTCTTCGGAAACTTCAAGTTCACCCACAGATTCAGCATTTCCTGCAACTTGGATTATTCTACGGGACGCCCGGTCACCATTCCTGTGGGCAAGTATTATTATGACGGAGGCTACCGTCTTGCATATTCGGAGCGTAATGCATACAGGATTCCGGATTATTTCAGGATGGACCTTGCCGTAATCATCGAGCCGAGCCACAATCTCAAGCGTCTGGCACATTTCTCCATGACTTTCGGCTGCTACAATGTGACCGGAAGGAAGAATGCCTACTCCATATATTATACAACTGACGGAGGCAGCGACATCAAGGCTTACAAACTTTCCGTATTCGCCTGCCAGATTCCTTATATTAACTTCAATTTGAAATTCTGACATGATGGTAACTCATAAATATCTGAAGATTCTTGCGCTGATGGCCCTGTGCTGCGCACCATCCTGCGTCTATCCTTTTGAAGTGGATGCCCCTCAGACTCAGAAACGTCTGGTAATCGAGGGCAATATTCTGATAGGGGCGCTTACCGAAGTGAACATCTCCTACATGATGGGACTTAATACGCCTGATTCGGAGATGAAGAACGACAAGCCTGCCGGAAAGGCATGGGTTGAATCAGAGGACGGGAAACGTTATGAGGCCATGGAAGGAAATGGCAGTTCATGCATTGTCATCGACACCAGGACTGCCCCTGCAAAGGGCCGTTACCGCCTCTGTGTAGAAGACCTTGGTACTTCCAGAGAATATGTCACATCGTGGCAGGAGGTGAATCCACCGGCAGAGATTGATGACCTGACATACGTCTGGGATGAAAACACCATGACTCTGTGCCTGAGTGCCCATTCAGAAGAGGGAAGTTATTTCCGCTGGGCTTACGTTGAAGATTATAAGTTTCATGCAGACCGTCCCAAGGATTTTATCTTCGATTATGCTGAAAACAAGGAAGTCAAGCTTGAAGAGAGCGACTATTCGACCTATTGGTGCTGGAGCACAAATTCATCCAAGGAGGTTGACCTTGTCGCAACCACGGACCTTGAGGACAACCGTCTTGTCGCTCATAAATTCCATACTTTCAGTCGCAGCAGCCTGAGGCTCCAGACACGCTACAGAATGACTATTTACCTCAGTTGCATCTCATCCGATGCATACCGATATCTTGACAACCTGAAAATCACTTCTGACTTTACAGGTGACCTGTTCACTCCGCTTCCAAGCGATGTCAACGGCAACATTAGTTGCTTGGAAGACCCGAAAGAGAAGGTAATCGGATATGTCGATGTCTGCCAGATAAGCACAAAAGAATTCTATCTGGATGAAAAAGCATACCAGCTTTATTCTCCCGGGCGCAGTAAGCCTACCTCATTCATTCCAATTGTAGAATGGAATAAGAATGGAGTAAACCCTTATCCTCTGGATCTGAGGGATTTCTGGGACAAGGGCTTTGCACCGGTGTATGAGGGAGCGGACGGAGAAGGCAACAGTGGTGTTGTATGGGACTATAAACGTTGCACGGACTGCCGTCTGAACGGTGGTGTGCTTGAAAGCCCTGAAGGATGGAGAGACTGATTATGAAAGCCAAAATGTTATTATTGGGCATGATAGTATTCCTGACCGCGGAACTTACGGTCGGGGCCCAGCTCGTTGAAAGAACCTATATTGTTACCGACCGTCAGGTCTATGTATCCGGAGAGGAGATTTTCTGCTCACTCTTCTGTTTCGATGCAATGAAAGGAGGACTGAGCGATTTCAGCAGTATCGCATACATGGAATTGGTTTCTCCACAAGGCAGTGCCGTGCGCTCGAAGGTGGCTCTGCGTGGGGGTCGCGGTGCAGGCAGGCTTCGCATTCCTTCCGACTTTCCGACCGGTAATTATCGTCTGATTGCCTACACGGCACAGAACAGGAATGAGGATGGTCTGGATCCTTTCATTTCTTCCCGCATTCTGTCCATATATAATACCCTGTCATCCAGCCGTTCAGAGGGAACCAGACTGGAAAGTGAGGCTGATGGAAATCTTGCATCCCCTGATAATAAGGCTTTTGCAGCTTCATCCAATGACTATTTGGAAATCACTCCGAAAGGAGATACCCTTCTGATTCGCAGCCTGAGCTCCAATTATCTTGATTTCAGCCTTTCACTCAGCATCAGGGACGGTATTCCGGACCCTCAGGGCCCTTCGCTGGAAGATTTTATGGATTATTGTGACTCAGAGAAAATAAAGGAACATCATTTCCAGGGGACATGTATTCCAGAATATGAAGGTGAGATACTTTCCATCAAAGTTTCACCGAAATATGATGGCGTCCAGGCCTTTCTGTCCAGCCCGGGAAGCAGAACCGACATCTATACTTCACGCGTGGACAGCACAGGACTTGTATCTTTCTTCACTGGAAACGTATATGGTGACAGGGACCTTGTATTTGAGCTCTATTCTCCGGATGTTGAAGAAAACTTCAGTTACGAAGTACTCAGTCCGTTCCTTTGTCCCGAACTTTCAGAGGATAATGTTCCTGAACTTGTTCTTTCCGAATCCATGAGGGATGACCTGATCAAAAGAAGCATTTACATGCAGATCGGTCGTCATTTCGGCTGCGAAGAGTTCACCTGCAATCTGCCTGTACGTCCGGACCTGCTGTTTCTGGGCTTGAACAAAGTGGTATATGAAATGGATCATTACACTCGCTTCCCGACCATGAGGGAGACTATCACGGAATATGTCAGGGAGCTTTCTGTCCGCAAGCAGGACGGGAAAACCACAATAAAGGTCAGCCCGGTCAAGGACCATTCATTTTCAAGTTCACTGCTATCCGGAACGGCTCTTGTTCTTGTTGACGGTGTGATTGTAAGCGACCACTCTCTGGTTCTGGATCTGGACCCGGGCCTGCTCAAACGCATTGACATTTATCCTTATGACGTATCCACAGGAAGTTACATTACATCAGGAGTTGTAAATTTCATATCCTTCAAATCCGACATGGCCGGTTGCAAACTCCCTTCCAATGTCCGTATGCTCGGCTTTCAGGGAGCTCCCATCCCTGTCTGCATAGGCCCGGGAAAAGAGGACAGCCTCTCCCCCGACTACCGCTACACGAGGATATGGCAGCCTTTGCTCCGTCTCTCCCCAGAAGAGGAGATGGCCATTCCTCTTGGCCACCTCCCTCAGGAAGAGCTTCGTCTGGTGATAGAAGGCCTTTGCGGTAGAAAAGCCTTCCAAACCAGTAAAATCCTGAATAAATGATCAGAAGGAGATGAAGACTGCACGGCTGAATTCCGGCAGTTCCACTTTTTCTGTCACTTCAGACTTTACAAAAAGCCTTTCAGGAGCGATTCCGTATCTCTCAGTCAGAATGTCGTAAACATATTTTGCCCTGGCCTCACTAAGGGCAATGTTTCGTCTGTGCGAACCCGTGTTGCCGTCTGCCGTGCCGAGGACGGTAAGATAGACCGGTTTGCAAGCCTCGACATTCTCGACAATGTTTTCCGCCACATACTCCAAATGCTTCATCTCCTTGCCGCTGAGTTCAGCTTTTCCAATCTCGAAATACACTGCCACAGGTTCCATGCCCTGCAAATTCACCACGGGATCCGTCTTGGTACAGTGCTGTTTCTTACTTGATTTCATCTCTTTCTTCAGCCTGGCATTTGCATTCCTGAGCTCGCGATTCTCCTCCATGAGGGAATTGTTCGCAACTTCGTATGACATTGCTGCAGATTCAAGATAAGCGATGGTCTGGGCATCTTCCTCACGGTCTCTGTCCCGTTTAGTAGAATAGCGCCTGAAAGCAGGACATCCGATATCCATGGCAAAGCCCATAGTAACTGTAGGAAGAACTGCGACTGATGATTCTTTTCCGCAGGCACGCCCATTCACGGCAAGGGCTCTCATGTCAATCACCAGGTCAGCCCAACGGCATAGACGCAGATTATGGAGAAGTCCTATACCTGCAGCTATCTCATTTCTCTGAAAATCAGCACCTTCGAGTCCGTAAGTCCTGAAATATCCGGCATGCGCGTAAGGAATCAGATTCCAGAACCTCTTTTCCTTGTAACCGCCTATGGCATCGGAAGCATTCCATAGGAAATCACCATGAATGTACATATAGCCCAATTTCTGTATGTATCTGTTCATCTCAGTATCAAGTTCATTTCCAAGAACAGAAGGCTTGTCAGTCCAATATATGGAACTGAGTCCCTGATAACCGACTCTCATACCGACAGCCGGGGTAAACCATTTTCCGAAATTGGCATCAAGGCTCGGTCCTATTTCAGGACGGAATCCCTCTGACCAAAGGATATTGATTCCGCCTCCGACACCCATGAACCAGTTGTCGCAGAAGCGGTTGGTGAGATATGGTCCGCGGACGATCTTTCCATTTTCATCCCTGTTTCCATTCTCCTGAGCGATGGCGGCAGGAGATACCGACATTGAGAGGGCGATACCCATCGCGGTTCCAAATATAATGATAAAACGTTTCATAATACACTACTGACAATTACGAAGTGAATACGAAACGTTTATTACAAATATTATGTAAAATTGGCATTTTGGAAGAAATTTTTTATAAAATTTTCCAAAATGCCATAAAATTATAACCTCTACAAGGTCCCTTGGCCAAGAATCTGGGTAGCGTGGTTCTTTGTATCCACCTTTTCGATGACACGGGCAAGGATGCCGTTCTCATCAAAGATAAAGGTGCGGCGGAGAGTGCCGACAGAAACTTTTCCGCACATTTTCTTCTCTCCCCATGCACCGAAATCCTGAAGCATCTGAGTGGAAGTGTCAGAAAGCAAGGTGAAAGGAAGCGAGAACTTGTCGATGAACTTTCTGTGTGAAGCAGCACTGTCCTTGCTTACTCCCACGACATTGTAGCCCTGGGCGAGGAGTGCCTCGTAATTGTCCCTCAGGCTGCATGCCTCGGCAGTGCATCCGGGAGTATTGTCCTTCGGATAAAAATAAATGATGGTTTTCTTACCTATCAGGTCGCTTGATGCAACCTTGTTGCCGTCCTGGTCAACTACCTCGAAAGACGGCATCTTATCTCCAATCTGTAGCATAAGTATTGAATATTAACATTTTATAATTACTTGACATCAACTGTGAGAGTTGCCGGCCGGAGACCCTTGGATGTGACCTTCAACACAGCCTGTCCCGGTACTTCCGAAGCCTGCATGATGACAGTGAGCATTCCTCCGAAAGCATGCATCTGTGGAAGATGGAACAAATCCAGGCAAGTGGCATCACCATTGGCTGAAGCCTTGTATGATGCTGCACCGGAAACTTCGAAACGCACAAGGTTGCCGGCTGAAGGGCACAGATTGCCATCCTTGTCAACGACCTTTACAGTGACGTATGCCAAATCCTTGCCGTCAGCTTTCAAAACCGGAATCTCGTCCTGACCGACAAAGCCAAGACCGCTTGCAAGTTCCAGATGATGAGGCTTGCCTGCAGTGCGGACAGAAGTCCTCGCCGCTTCCTTGCCATCCTGGCCATAGGCAATGACCTCAAGTACGCCCTTGCTGTACTTTACGCCATCCCACATAAGGCGATAGCGGCTTTCATGATTCTCAGTCTGAACACCGAACGCCTTGTCAGTCATTCTCTTACGCTGACGTCCCTGACTTACTCCATTCAGGAAGAGTTCTGCCTCAGGGTATGAAGTATAGACAAAGACAGGTATTTCTTCACCCTCGTGACCTTCCCAGTTCCAGTGAGGAAGTATGTGCAAGGTAGGCTCATCACGGTTCCAGATACTCCTGTAAAGATAGAAACGGTCCTTCGGGATGGATGCGAGGTCGATGATACCGAACATTGAACTGTGATTCGGCCAGGCATCGGTATCATAAGGTGAAGGCTCACCTAAATAATCAAAACCAGTCCATACGAACTGACCCATGGTCCATGGATAATCATCAGCAAGGGCAAAGTCAATGTCAGGAACATTTGACCATGCGCATGCATCCAGATCATATCCCGAGCACTGATGGTCCTCGTCCACGGCACCGAATCTCTTCTGGACCGGGAGCTTGTAAACCCCGCGTGAGCTGACAGTGGAAGCAGTCTCGCTTCCGAGAACGAAACCGTGAGGTAGGTCCTGATAAGCCTCGTGATATCTGAAAGTCCTGTAGTTCAATCCAGGGATGTCAACCAGGGCGGCAAAGCCGTTCTGAAGCACACATGAAACCTGGTCCATTCCGCAAGTGCAAAGTCTGGTAGGGTCTTCCCTATGGCAGATATCCTGCAAGAACTTGAGCACCTTGTATCCCTGGGCATCACACTGGGTAGGCACCTCATTTCCCACACTCCACAGGGCTACGCAAGGGTTGTTCCTCCAACAGCGGAGCATCCTCACCATATCTCTTTCAGCCCATGTAATGCCTTTTATATCAGACTCTTCATTGAAGAAACGATGATAACCGTTCTCACATTTTGCAATATCCCATTCATCAAATGGTTCAAGCATCATCATGAATCCCATCTCATCACACAAAGTGACCAGCTCGGGAGCTGGCATGTTATGGGAAGTACGGATGGCATCACATCCCATATCCTTGAGCATCAGCAACTGGTGGCGCAGGGCGGATACATTGATTGCAGCCCCGAGAGGGCCAAGGTCATGATGGTTGCAGACTCCCTGGAATTTGCGAGGCTTTCCATTGAGGAAAAATCCCTTTTCAGGTACAAACTCCATGGTACGGATACCGAACCTTGTTTCATATGCATCTGCAAGTCTCTCTCCATCAAATATTTGCGAAACAGCCCTGTACAGCGAAGGACTTTCAG
>JBJFDE010000362.1:0-4633 GCA_051889855.1 Candidatus Cryptobacteroides sp.
CAAGGCGTTGCCTATGTGAGGTTTGATGAGCAGATGACAAGGCAGATTGAACAGCAGGAAGCCCTCGGCGTTCTCCAGACAAAGTCGTTCGGACTGGGAGATCTTGCAGCAGAACTTGGTGTCAGATCCATGAAACGCATGTTTCCGGATGCAGGAGAGTTTGAGGCAAGGCATAGAGAGGCCGGCCTCCACAAGTGGTATGTCGTCAGCTACGATGAGAATGTCCCTGTGACAAAAGCCAACCAGGGACTTGCCTGCGTACCTGGAGTTGAAGTTGTGGAAGAATGCCGTGCCGTGAAATCTTCGGCAGTTTTCAACGATCCGAAATTTGGCCAGCAATGGCATTATTACAATGACGGAAGCATAAGTGACAGACATTCAGCAGGATGTGATGTAAATGTACTGCCAGTATGGAAGAATTATACCGTTGGTAAACCGGAGGTGATTGTTGCTGTCGTTGACGGAGGAGTGGATTCCTCGCACGAAGACATGGCCGGTGTAGTCATTGGGGGATATGATTTTGTCAATGATATCGGGAAAGTTACCCCGATGGAACATGGTACCCATGTGGCGGGAACGATTGCGGCGGTCAACAACAACGGTATCGGTGTGTGCGGCGTCGCCGGTGGAGACTACGCAAAAGGGAAGGAAGGTGTCAAAATCCTTTCTTGCCAGATATTTTATCCGAATCCACAGGATCCGAGCAAGGAAATCAGTGGAGGTAGTGCATCCGCAATTGTCTGGGGTGCCGACCACGGAGCTGTTATATCTCAAAACAGCTGGGGATTTGTATATTCAAAAGAATCTGATGCAGAAGCTGCAACAATTTCTCCTTCGCTGAAAACAGCTATCGATTATTTTATAAAAAATGCCGGTTGTGATGCATCGGGAAAACAAGTCGGGCCGATGAAAGGCGGAGTGGTCATATTTGCTGCCGGTAACGATGCTTTCAGATACAATCCTATATGTGAATATGATCCTGTCATTTCGGTTGGGTCAGTCGGACCTGATTTCGCAAGGGCAAGCTATTCCAATTACGGAGACTGGGTGGATATTGCCGCTCCCGGAGGTATGACAAGCTATTCTGGTGGTGGTGTCCTCAGTACTGTTCCTGGAAACAAATATTCATCTTTCCAAGGAACTTCCATGGCCTGTCCTCATGTTTCCGGAGTAGCGGCACTGATAGTGTCATATTTTGGCGGACAGGGTTTTACAAATGACATGCTGGTCGAGAAACTTCTTTCAGGTGCCAACTACAAGGCTTTGGCATCAAGTCAGAAGATAGGCCCCCTGGTGGATGCGCTCGGTTCAATAACCTACGGTTCCACAATACCTCCTTCAAAGGTCGAAGGTCTTACCGTATCTTCGGTATCAAACAACATTGACATGTCCTGGAAGGTACCTTCAGACCCTGATGACAAAAAGGCTTACGGTTTCATCATGCTCGCTGCCAAAAGCAAATCTGAGCTTAGCGGAGTCAACCCGTCAGACATTCCGTCAACAATAAAAACCGGTAATGTCGCAACCGGAGACCTTTCTGTTGGAGATTCAGTTCAGGGACGCATTTCAGGATTGGATTTCGATACTGACTATTATTCTGCTGTTTTTGCATACGACTACAATAGGAATTATTCTCCGATTTCTGATATAAAATCGGTTCGGACCAAAGGGAACAATCCTCCGGTAATCACCCCGTCAGTGGAGGGAAAGGTTTATGTCAAATCCCATGAAACTGTCAATATCTCTATAAGCGTTTCAGATATTGACGGGCATACATTCAGTGTGTCATGTAAAACTGGATCCGATGCTGCCGAATTTTCTCAATTGCCGTCGGGTGAATGGCAGCTGTCCATAACCGGTAACGTCGTTGAACCGGGACTATATAAGGCTGTGGTTGAAGCTGTTGATTCCTATAATGCCCAGTCAGAATTAATCATTGAGTATGAAATTCTTGAAAATCATGCTCCTGAAATAGTTAAGGAGATTGAAGATAAACTTTTGACCATGCTTGGAGAGAAATATACTCTTGATATGGCTGAATATCTCCATGATCCGGATGGAGAGCAACTGAAATTTTCGATATCAATTTCAAATAAGACAGTTCTTCATATAAATCCATCCGATAATATCCTCCATGCCACGGCTCTTGGCTATGGACGTGTGGATGTCGTCATAACAGCGACGGATTCGAGGGGACTTTCATGCACACTGCCTTTCTCGGTTGCTGTTAAAGACTCGGAAAAGCCAGTTGAAATCTACCCGTCACAAGTTAAGGATTATCTGACAATCAGCACGATGGAAGAGGCAGAAACGTCAATTGAGATTCTATCTGTAACAGGAAAGAGTCTGTATCATAACGTTTCTCCGGTAAGTGTTTTTGACCCGGCTGTAATTGACATGACGGGATTTGCTCCCGGACAGTATATGGTAAAGGTTGAGATTGATGGGAACAGATACGACAGGAACATCGTAAAACTCTGACAATAATGAAACTATTTTACACTATCATAATTTTGATCCTGCTGCCGTTTTTTGCTGCAGCTCAGGCTTTGCCATTCACGGCAGCCGATTACAATCCTGCAACCATGGCCATGGGTGGCAGTTATTCTGTAGAGACTGGCTCAACGGCTTTTTCAGCATTCGGCAACATTTCTGCGGCTGCATATTCTTCCAATAAAATGGATGTTGCAGCTGGTTATACATTATGGGAGCCATCAGCATTGAAAACAAATGTCATCAATGTTGCCGGAACTGGGAAAATAGGAAAAAACATGGCAGTGGCTGCCGGATTTTCCTATGGTTTGAATCCTGAGTATGAAATTCTTGATTCTTATGGTATGTCTGCAGGCACATTCAAACCGTCACAAATGAGAATTTCTGCTGGTTTTGCATGGAAGTTTCTGCCATTCCTTTCTCTGGGAGCAAATATCGGCTGTGCATCATCAAAACTTGCGGCGGAGTCTTCTTATGGAGCCTTTGTCGCTGACATTTATCTCATGTCCATTATCAAGGATTTCAAGATTGCCATTGGAACATCAAGTCTTGGTACTCCTGTCACCTCTGCATCAGGGCAAAAATATTCATTACCATCATCCGTTGAGATTGGAGCCGGTTTTGAGCATGTCTATGGCAGAAGGCATGGCGTAGATGCCCGTGTTCAGGCTGACTGTTATTTTTCAGGAGCTATTGCAGCTTCTGTCGGCGCAGCATACAATTTTGACAATCTGTTTAGTATCCGGGCAGGGTACAGATATGGCGGCAAGTCCGTGATCCCATCATACGCATCAGTCGGAGCCGGGATACAGTTTTTCGGGGTCCATCTTGACATTGCATATCTGATCGCTCAAAAAAACAATCCGACCGCAAACACACTTTCCCTCTCCCTCGGCTACCGCTTCTGATTGAATTCTTCTAAACAGAAACGAGTTTCTGCCAAATCGGGCATATTTGCTCCTGATTTAGCAGAATTTATATGTACTAAAAATGCCAAATCGAATATATTTTATATATTTGTGGCAGAATTTTATTCATATCTGATATGGGAAAGTTAATCGGGCGAAAATCTGAAGTACAGGAACTGAACGAAAGATACAATAGCGACCGTCCAGAACTCGTTGTTGTTTATGGAAGGAGAAGAATCGGCAAAACCTTCCTTGTTCGTGAGACATTCAAGGATAGAATTACCTTCTACCATACAGGATTGTCTCCTTATGATGAAAACAGAAAAATTGGCAAAAAAGAGCAACTGGAGCATTTCTACAACACAATGCTCAATTATGGAATGCCTGAATCGTCTTGTCCAAAAGACTGGATGCAGGCTTTCTATATGCTTGAATCCTTGCTTGCATCTATGGATAACGGTGGACCACAGCTGGTTTTCATTGACGAACTTCCGTGGATGGACACTCCCGGATCCAGATTTCTTACTGCATTTGAGGCGTTTTGGAACGGGTGGGCATCAGCGAGAGACAATATGAAATGCATTGTCTGCGGTTCCGCAACTTCGTGGATGGCAGACAATATGATAAATAATCACGGAGGACTCTATGGCCGCCAGACTTGCGAAATCAAATTATCTCCATTTTCGCTGAAAGAATGCGAGGAATTCTTCTCATCAAGAGGAATGGAGATGACAAGATATGACATTGCAGAAATATATATGACAGTCGGAGGCATACCATATTATCTGGATAAGTTCAAGAGGGGATATAGCGTTGCCCAGAATATTGACAAACTGTTTTTCGAAGTCAATGCACCGCTGAAAAAAGAATTCGTTCGTCTTTTTGCTTCACTATTTACTAATCCAGATTTGTATTCAAAAGCTGTGCGCAAACTCAGCACGAGGCATTATGGTTTTTCGAGGAAAGAAATTGGTGACTGTCTGGAAATGCATTCAGGTGCAGGACTCACAAAACTGCTGAATACCCTTGAGGCAAGTGATTTCATTACCTGCTACCGTCCTATGGATGCTGCAAAAGGTGAAAAATTATATCGGCTCACTGACTCCTTCTGCAATTTTTATCTTCATTTTGTAGAAAACGACAAAAATAATGACCATAATTTCTGGCAGCACAATCAGAATTTGGCAGCCATAAACATCTGGAGGGGAATTGCGTTCGAAGATTTATGCTTT
>JBJFDE010000363.1:0-17162 GCA_051889855.1 Candidatus Cryptobacteroides sp.
ATTGCGAAGGTATTCTATTGCCCTGTCAGTCTCATGTTTTACCGAATATTCCTTCGGGTCATGGCGAACTCCATCAGTATCCCAATAATGAGGGTTCTTATGCTCGTCGAAGGTGCCGTATGAATACCAGTAATCAAAACCGTGGCGTTTTTCTGCCGGAGTGTAAGCATCCCATTCCGGACGGCGGGAACTGACATAATTGCCCGGATTTGCTGGATCGTTCTTTGTCGGGCAGTCGGCATGGAGCTTTCCAATGTAACCGCAGCTGTAT
The DNA here is from genome assembly GCA_051889855.1 of Candidatus Cryptobacteroides sp. Classification (GTDB taxonomy): domain Bacteria; phylum Bacteroidota; class Bacteroidia; order Bacteroidales; family UBA932; genus Cryptobacteroides. The sequence goes on from JBJFDE010000363.1 coordinate 272, forward strand.
CCCTGTGCCTTGAGGACATCACTGATGCAGATTGCATCTTCACGAAGGGTGCTTTCAGGTCTGTCAGCCATGCAGTTGAGAGTGATTCCGCTTCTTTCAGGATACATTCCTGTAAGGAAGATTCCCCTGTAAGGACTGCTTAGCGGGCAATTGCTCATCGCATTGGCGAGCACGACCGACTCTGAAGCGAAGCGGTCAAGGTTCGGGGTAAGGACAGGGTCTGCCTCCCATCCCACATAGGGAGAGTATTCCGGCTGGTTCCAAAAAGCCATCGCCGGATTGCGGAACTGGTCGGGAAAGACATAGATGATGTTCGGCAACGCCTCCTGTGCATTGCTGCATGAAACGAAAGTCAATGCAGAAAGAGGCAGAAGGCATCCTTTCACACCTGTCAGATTGTTTCTGTCAAAAAGGTTCATAGTGCAATTCTTCTAAGTTTTATCTCTTCTGTACGGGCACGGATTGTCGTGATAACAAGGGTTGTACAATTATCCTCCCGAGAGTCCTCAACCACGCAGTTTCCTGTCGAAACCACATCCCAGAGGCCCTTGATGGTGATTCTTATATTTGTTGGGGCACAGTCATTGTCTATCCATGGACGGCCATAGACGCTGCGCTCTACCCTCTTTCCCTTGCTATCGATAATCTCGTCGGACTCGCCTTCATAAAGGGCAAGGTCGGGATTGCTGATGCCCAGCTCAAGACTCAGTCCATCAAGCGAATACATCAGCATGGCCGGAGTGCAGGAGACTATGAGCGAATCAACTTCGCCTTCCTCGAAAACTGCCGCTCCTGTCACGGAACTTTCCTTATCCCTGACCTCATGGACATTGCCGTCACAGCGGATTACCTTGTAAGATTCCTTGAAAGAGCTGTAATTACGGGCCTTGTCAGATGCGAGTCTTACCATGTATTCATATCTTCCGTCCCTGACGATGTCTCCGTGGCAGATATATGCTTTCTCGAAAGTTCCTGCTGTCGGAGCATCTGTTTCTTCATGGAGTGACTGCTGCATGCCCCTTGACACCCTGACGTCTGCATCCTTTACAAAATAGGTATTGCCGAAGCGATCGCCAAGCACGGTCAAAGGACCATTGAAAGACTCGGAATAGTCCATGGAAGTGATGACATCTCCATTTGCCATCGTCGGGGTATCAGAAGTTATGGTATTCTGGAAAAGAGTAGTATGAAGAGACGATTCCTCAAGGGAGTTTTCGAGATTGCTTCCGAGAGCAACAATCCTATCGCCGAATGCAAAATAAGACTTGCGGGCACGCAGGCTGCCATTGTATTTGTCATGTTCATGAAGTTTCATGGCATAGGCCCCATAAAAACCCTTGTAAGTTACTCCGCCTGCAAACCATTCATCCGAAAGGAGCATTTCCTCATAGCCCGAGAATTCATCCACGTTCAGGACATTGGCTTTCATTTTGTCCATCGGAATCTCGGCAGCAGTGGTTCCCGGAATATGGCACCAGTCCCAGCCCTCAACCTGAAATCCGCTTCCGAAGGAGTCTGTGACCTTGTCGCCGGAACCGAGAATCTGCATGCTTCCGTGGGTGATATAGCGGCCATAGTGGTTGGCCTTGTTGTAGATTTCAGCTGACCAGAGATAGCGGCTGTGACCCGCAAACGTAACAAGAGTTTCGCCAAAGCGGTGTGAAAGTGAGCAGTTGTACGGATAATTGCGGCTGCCTTGAGGCGTACTTTCAGGAGCAAAGTCGCGGAGTAGTTCCATGAAAGTCTTCTCTTTTTTTGGTGAATCGCTCACGAGTCTCATATAGGCCGAAGCCAGATCCTTGTCAACCAATTCATTGCCATCAGGACTTCCGGACAGGGCAAGGCGGGCGAAATGCCATGGCACCAGTTCTCCTTTCCCGTCCGGATGCCTGCCCGACATCGCAAGCGGGAAGGAGCGCAGATTGCACCAGAATCGCATCTGCAGAAGGGCATCCTTGAGGGTCTGGTGGCTTTGAGGAGACACTGCCAGCTGGGTGCCTTTCAACAGCCAGACTGAGTTGACAGCTCCGTCGAGCCCTCCGACGGCATAGGCCGGATATGATTTGCGGTGGTGGTACATCGAGCCATCCTCCTTGAAGCAAGGTTTTGTGCCGTCCACGATTGCAAAGCCATTGTCTATCCAGCGGGAAAGCGCCTGGAGATATGCCCACTTATATGGACTGTCCTCCAGCATGAGCACGGAGGCAAGCCGTCCCATAAGGGATGTATTGAATGCGTCGATGTCCATTCCCGGGGATTTGGGAGCAACTTTTGCTTCGCCAACTCCGCTGAACCACTCCATAGCCTGCTGAACCTGGTCCAAAAGGCCAGCTTCACGAAGGACATCCTTCATAAGCACCGGCGCAACATAGAAATTCCTCATGCTATAACCAAGATGATGGAGCGTACCCAAAGCACTTCCGCAAGAGAATCCCTGATCGAGAAGATGCCTTGTCATCATCACATACATCTTCGCAATCTCTTCCTTTTCAGATTGGTTCCCGGAGTCAAGGTAGGAGCAGGCAAGTTTCATAAGATTGTCATTATAATCTCTGAGAAGCTGGCCGTTTTGCTTGAAGGCCCTGGAGGCATCATTTATTCCGAGATTGATGAAGGTCTCACCGTAACGGGTGAAGAAAATCGGCTTTCCAGCTATGGTCCCGTCAGGATTGAAACGGATGTCATACCCTTCATACATCTTCCGCAGCTTTTCAATCTTCACCGAAACCGGCTGACGGACGAGGTCCACGAAGCGTTCTGTCAAGGTAGCAATGTCGTTCTTATCCTGCTGAGTCAGAGACTGTTTCGGTTTAATATCAAGAGCAAGATTCCAGCTATTGTTCAGGACCAGCCAATGTACGGTAGTCTTTTCATTGATGAAAGGAGCCTGAAAATCAGGAGTATGATGCCTTACATCTTCAAATGCCGAAGTGATAATTCCGTCGAACCACAGACGTCCGTTCCGGACAGTTGAAGGAGCTGTAATCCTGACCTGGTCCATTCCTTCCTCCGGTGTACCCTGCATATCCCTGTCGAATGCAACCCAGGCACCTCTCCAGCCGGCAAAACCGAGTTTATAGTCGAAGTGGCAGCACTCACGTCCATTTTTCAGGAAAGAAAATCTCAAGAATCCATCTATGGGCTTTTCAGAATAAACCCAGAATACAAATGTGGAAACAGAAGTTTCTTTTGGATCAGGGTTTTCCATCAGATATGGAATCTCCCCTGGTATGGACAAGGTGGCTGAAGGTCGTTTCCACGTCCAAAGAAGGGAATGAGTACCAAGTTTATAATGCAGGTCCGAGACCTCCAATGTAGTATATTTTCCGGCAAGAGCCGGGGCTGTACCGTTTTCAAAGGACAACACCCCGTTCTGCGGACCATAGTCAACAACTTGAGCTGCAACATTCAAACTTATGATAAATGCTGCTGCAAGTATTGCATACTTTCTCAAACACAAGTACATAAGAGATCAATCAGTTATTAATTATGTTTCGTTTTTCCGTTACCGATTACGGAAATCGGGGCAAAGTTATAAAAAGAAATGGCATAATTAATAAAAGTCGGCAAGATTTCACACTTGTTTATTTTTTTATCAATCCATAATCAATATTGTTAATTTTTATTACTTTTGTAGCCCAAATGCGCATATATGAAGAAAATTACAACTCTCTTGACAATTCTTACATTGTCGTTTTCAGCCTTCGCGGCAATCAATTCCCAGCACAATTTCGAGGGGGCAATGCCGTCCTTTATTAAAGTGAACGGTAACGGAACAGCTGAAATTTCCACCGAAAAATTCAAAGACGGATGTCAGAGTGTCAAGTTTCAATGGGAAAAGGGAGGGGAGCTTGTGTTCGGCAATTATTCGGACATTGAAGCTTCAATGAAAGTGAACGGTGCAGGTATCATCATGTGGGTATATAACACCCAGGCGTATTCTGAACCATTGCTATTCACGTTCTATGACTGGCTTGGCAACGAAATCTGCCATTTCAACTTCGACATGGACCATACCGGTTGGAGGACAATATGGATGAAATATATAGACATGCTCACCCCGGACGGTCATTATTCGGACAAGAAACTCTCCGAAAGGAATACAAATGCCGCCAAGCTCGTCATTACCCCGCCTTCATGTGCGGATGCGGGTACCATATATATAGACAGGGTAAGTTTCTCAAAAAGCAAGCTCCATGACCAGATTACTCCTGACAAACAGATTCCGCAGAACAACTATAATCTTTCAAGGGATATGTGGCAGTGGTGCAGGCTCTGGGAGTGGGAACAATATAAAGAATTGGAAATCAACCCTATATCCCCAGAACAAAGGGAGATGCTCAGGACGGTAGAGAAGAGGATGGACCAGTGGGCAGCAGCAGGAAACCCAAGCGGGGAATATGTCAAGAGTACTCTGCTAGCAAGGGCACAGGCACATATCGACAAATATGGTATCAAAAGACTTGCCGACGGTTCCGTTACAGGTGCCCCGCTTTTGAGCGACGACGAATTCAACCACTCGGCAGGCGAGATGAGGATCCGCTTCATTCAGGAAATCGTCTATTGGTATGCCCTTGACTATCTTTACACAGGCAGCACCGCCAATCTCGACAAGGTAATCAATGCAATGGACCATGCTCTGGACCAAGGGTTTGCATACGGCAGCGGTCAGGGTACGAACCACCACTATGGATATCAGGTCAGAGACTTGTACAAAGGCATCTGGATTCTGCGCAAACCTCTCGCCGAGGCAGGAAAACTTCAGGATTACATACCTGCCCTCACCTATTGGTCCGGGCTTCAAGAGGTAAGGATGCCTTATGAGCAGACTCGTGACGGTATCCTTGATGCATGGCACACACTGCATAATTGCCGCGTAGTCTCAGCAATGCTCCAGAGCAGTGACGAGCAGAAATATGCATGCATGAAAGCGCTCGGAAGCTGGACTTCCGGCTCACTCATGTTCACAGACGGAACCCTCGGAGGCATCAAAGTTGACGGAACATCTTTCCACCACGGTGGTCACTACCCAGGATATTCCGTGGGAGCATTCGCAAGTCTTGGAGATTTCATATATTTCACCAACGGGACGGATTTCGTCATTGACAGAACTGCAAGGGAACATCTGAAACTCACCCTCATGGCCATGTACGACTATACAAACGGGCGTGACTGGGGAATCGGAGTATGTGGAAGGCACCCGTTCAACGGGAATATCCCGGATGCAGACTTGCAGACCTATGCACGTCTTGCGCTGCTGGGAGATTTGACAAATAGCGGGAAAAACGTCGATCCGGAGCTTGCCGGAGCATATATCGCCATGGGAGGAAAAGACAAGCAGAGCCTCTCCACATTCAAGAAAGAAGGCATTTCGGCTTACAGGCAGCCTGAAGGATTCAACGTGTATAATTACGGAGCTTTCGGCATTCACCGCCGCGGCGACTGGATGATAACCCTCAAGGGATTCAACTCAGATGTCTGGGGATCCGAAATTTATGCAGCAGACAACCGCTACGGACGCTATCTGAGTTACGGCTCGGCCCAGCTTATCTCTGCTGAAGGAGCAGAAAAGAGCGGTTATGACCAGGCCGGATGGGATTGGAACCGTTATCCTGGAGTTACTTCGATTCATCTTCCTTTCGACATCCTCGAAAACCCTCTCAAAGGTACACTCATGGAAAGGAACTCTTCACGTTTCCCCGGAGTATCATCCCTCGAAGGCATGAACGGATGCCTTGCATTCACCTACGTCGAGGGTTCAAGACCGAATTTCTGCCCGGGAGCGACAGCGACCAAAAGTGTGTTCTGCTTTGACAACCGCATCATCCATATCGGCACCGGAATAACCAACAATTCCACATATCCGACAGAAACGACTCTCTATCAGCTCAAGCTGGAGGACAAGAATGCCGAGGTGGATATCAATGAAACATATTCCGATGCTTTCCCATATTCATACAGACATACCGAAAAGGAACAGGTGGTTCTTACGGATATCAAGGGTAATATATATATTATAAAGGACGGTCAGGGACTGGTGGTGGAGAAAAAACATCAGACCTCCCCTGCTGACACAAAGAAGAAAACAGGGGAAGGAGATTTCATAACTGCATATATTGACCACGGGACTTCTCCTAAGGAGGCTACATACGAATACATGATGCTTGTGAAGCCATCTGGCAAAGAATCTGGAAAGTATGCCAAAAAGTTGCCTTACAACGTCTTGCAGGCTGACAATTCCGCCCATGTGGTCAAGGATAACATTACTGGCATCACCGCATACATCAGCTACAAGGGCTACAATTCCGCTTCGACCGTTGCAAGTGAAATTCCTGCAGAGACCATCGTCATGGAAAGGAAGAAAGAGGACGGATCGGTTGTCATGAGCATCTGTACTCCGGACCTTGGCATCATAAAGAAAGGATATACCACAAGCGAAAAGAGCAATGTCATCGTGAAGGAAGTAGTCCTTGACGGCAAATATGCGCTGGCACAGGAAAACGATGCTGTGAGCATCAGTGAAAGAGACGGGAAAACCGTCGTACGCGCAAGTTGCGTTGAAGGCCGGCCTGTTGAATTCCTGCTCAAGAAATAAACAACACACAAATATAACAACTGAATAACATGCAAAGATTGACAAAACTTTTGGCTGTCCTGCTTCTTGCGACATCTGCACTGAGTCTTTCGGCACAGAATGTCAAGGTGACAGGACGCGTTGTTGATGATGCCGGCATTCCACTGGTTGCCGTGACAGTTTTCGAAGAAGGAAAGACTTCAAATGGAACAACTACTGACATTGACGGAAATTACTCATTGACAGTATCTTCCAGCAATGTCAACCTGATTTTCTCCTGTCTCGGATTTGCCGAGATCAAGGAACTCGTAGGAAACAGGAACATCATCAATGTGACATTGAAAGAAGAGCAGCTTTCGATTGATGCTGCAGAGGTAGTCAGCGTCGGTTACGGAACAGTTTCAAGACGAGACCTCACAGGATCGGTCAGCAAGGTGGACATGGGCGAGCTCATGAAAGCACCCGTAACGAACTTCGACCAGGCACTTACCGGAAAAGTTGCCGGAGTGGTTGTAACTACATCCGACGGTGCACTCGGTGCTGAAGCCAACATCACTATCCGAGGCAACAACTCACTCACCCAGAGCAGTGCTCCATTGTACATCATAGACGGATTCCCTACTGAGAGTTCAATGGCTACAGCCCTCAGTTCAGCAGACATCGAATCCATAGACATTCTCAAAGATGCCTCTGCCACAGCAATTTACGGAGCTCGTGGAGCAAACGGCGTCGTTGTGATCACTACGAAACAGGGTACCGAAGGCAAGCCTAAAGTCAATTTCTCAGCATCCTGGACAATGAACCAGATTGCAAACAAGGTCGAACTGATGGACGGCTACGAATTCGTGGAGCTTCAGACTGAAATCTACGGATACAGCGGCAACACCAATGCCTATCTCAAGCCCTCTGACGAAGACCTTGCAGCAGGAATCGAATCATATAATGTAGAAGACTACAAGAACAGGCCTTACAATGACTGGCAGGATAAGCTCTACCGCACTTCCCTTACACAGAACTATTCTCTCTCACTTTCAGGAGGCAGCAAGGAAGCGGGGAACCGTTACAACGTCAGCTTCTCCGCTATCGACCAGGACGGTATCATCATCAACAGCAACTTCCAGAGATACCAGGGCAAGGTCAATTTCCAACAGAAGATCGGAAAGAAATTCACAGTGGATGTGCTTGCAAACTATTCACATGCAGTGACAAACGGTGTTACTCCTACCGATGCACAGCAGTCTTCATCCGCAACGGGATGGCTCATGTACTCGGTTTGGGGATACAGACCTGTGAAACCTATCCGTGCAGGAAATTCCGATGACCTTTTCGATGACCTGGTTGACTCGGAGACAACAGGTGCGAATGACTATCGCTTCAACCCTGTTAAAACAGCCATGAACGAGTACCGCAAGACAATCGTTGACTACCTCAACGCCAATGTCGGTATCACATGGGAGATTATCGAGAACCTCAAGCTCAAGGTTACGGGCGGCTACACGATGAACAAACGCCGCAGGGAGGAGTTCAACGGCACGCAGACCTATACAGGATTCCCAGGTTCTCCTTCAGGAAAAGGCATCAACGGTGCCATCTATTGGAATGACAAGATGACCTGGCTCAATGAGAACACTCTCACATGGACCAAGCACATCAAACGCAACCACCATCTTCAGCTCATGGGCGGTTTCACAATGCAGGGCGAGACCTTCGACTACAAGGGCACAGTGGCTACACAGATGACCACAGAAGCCCTTGGACTGAACGGCCTGCATACCGGTAACTATCAGTCTGTCAAGCCTTGGCAGTATGACTGGACAATGATGTCAGGTCTGTTCAGGCTCAACTACAACTATCGCTACAAATACTACCTCACAGCTTCGTTCCGTGCCGACGGTTCATCAAAATTCCCTGATGGCAACAGATGGGGTTATTTCCCATCTGCCGGTGCTTCATGGAACTTCAACCGTGAGGATGCGCTTAAGGATCTGGCCTGGTTGTCAAACGGTAAGCTCCGCGCTTCCTGGGGTCTGACCGGTAACAACCGCACGACTACTCCTTATGACTATTACTCTCAGATTTCAACTCTTCCAGGTGACCAGAACTCATTCGACTATGTATTTGGAGGACAGCACGTTTCAGGTTACTTCCCATCCAACATGGCCAATGACAAGCTCAAATGGGAAACCACAGAGCAGTGGAACGTCGGAATAGACCTTTCATTCATCGACAGCCGCATCAAACTGACTGCCGACTGGTATCTGAAGAATACCCGTGATTTGCTTCTTCAGGCAACGATTCCTTCATCTTCAGGATATACCTCAACAATGATGAACATCGGTTCAATGCAGAACCAGGGAGCTGAGCTTACCCTCGACCTTATCCCTGTCCAGAAGAAGAACTTCCAGTGGAACATCAATTTCAACATCGCCTTCAACCGCAACAAGGTTACTGCCCTTACCAATGACCAGTACTCACTTTTGAGCAAGATTTCATGGGACCAGAGGTTCAACGGACAATATGCCTACATCACCCAGGTCGGCAAGCCTTCCGGACTTATGTATGGTTATATATATGAAGGAACTTACAAGGCAGATGACTTCAATTCAGGCACATCTCTCAAGGACGGAGTGCAGTATCTTGCTACCGTAGGAAAATCAGCCGTACGTCCGGGAGACCCTAAATACAGGGATATCAACGGCGACGGCATCGTGGACGACAACGACCGTACGGTCATCGGCTGCGGTCAGCCTCTGCACACCGGTGGTTTCAGCACAGGATTCAATTTCTACGGTTTTGACGTGAACCTTGCATTCGCATGGAGCTACGGAAACGACATCCTCAATGCAAACAGGCTTTACTTCGAAAACGGAAACGTTGTCAACACAAACCAGTGGAAGACCTATACCGGAAGATGGACAGATGCCAATCCGGACAGCAACATCCCTCGCGTCGGAGCAAACGGTATCTTCGAGTACTCTTCAAGAGTTGTGGAAGACGGTTCGTTCCTCAGGCTCAGAAACATTTCAGTGGGCTATACTCTCCCAAGAAAAGCTCTGAGAAAGATGCATTTCGACACCATGAGAGTTTATGTTTCAGCAGACAATGTTTTCTGCCTGACCAATTATTCAGGACCTGACCCTGAAGTATCTACAAGGAACTCTGTCCTTACTCCGGGCTTCGACTGGTCAGCCTATCCACGTGCCTTCGGCCTTACCGCAGGTCTTTCATTCACTTTCTAAATCGCTGAAATTATGAGAAAAATATACAGATTTCTTATCGGTGCGGCGGCTGTTACCTCACTATTTTCATGCAGTTTCTTCGATGTGGAACCGCAGGTAATCTGCTCCGACACTTTCTACAATTCGGAGGCAGAAGTGAAATATGGCCTTGCCGGAGTCTATGGTGCCATAGGCAAGGAGCAGTTCTATGGCAACTTCTACTCACTCATGTATGCCAACGTCGATGACCTCTGCTATTTCAACAGGGACATCAGCACCAACTATCTCCAGTATTGCCGCCACAACGCAAGTACCAGCCAGGTCTATGACATCTGGACAGCAATCTACCAGGGCGTGAACAATGCAAATGCCTTTATGGAAGCTGTTGTCGAAACTGATTATGACAAGGAAGGCAAGTATTTCAATGAGGCCCGCTTCCTCAGGGCTTACTACCACTTCCTCCTTGCACAGTCGTTCGGTGACGTGCCTCTGAGGACAAAGGCCGTCAAGACTCCTGACGAGGTCATGAGTCCGGCAACTCCGCAATATGATATCCTGACATGGGCTGCATCCGAAATGGAGGCTTGCCTGAATCTTGCTGCCGAGGAGGTTACCGAGCAGCCTTCACGTGTAACCAAGACAACCATTCAGGGCATTCTTGCCAGAGTCTATCTTTTCCTTGCAGGTGAAAGCGTCAAGGGAGGCGACAAGGCAGCATTCCTGGCCAAAGCCCGCGACTATGCCAAAGCCGTCATAGACAGCGGAAAGCACAACCTGAACCCTGATTATTCGAGAGTATTCATCAACATGATTGAGGATGAATATGATACGGAATATCACGAGTCCATGTGGGAAGCCGAGTTCCTCGGTGACCGTTCAAGCGCAGAGAACTGGTCCAACGGACGTATCGGTGACTTGCTCGGACTCCAGAGCGGTGACAGTGCATCTTCAAAGTACAGCGATTTCAAATGCAACTATGCCTACGGACAGTATGACGGATCGCTCAAACTCTGGGATCTCTACTGGCAGACCGACAGGACAGCAGATGAAAATGCTCTTCCGACCATCACTGACAAGCGTCAGGAGTGGAACCTTCCTCCTTACAACTATGCCGGAAATGCCCAGCAGCCTCCTTATGGAGAAACTACCGGCAAAGCTGTGGCAGGTATTGACAAGACTCCTTATATTTATAACAACGTCTCAACCACCAACGACCCGACTGCAGCCCAGGCAATCCGCAACTGTGGAAAATTCCGCAGGGAGATTCAGTATGAAGGACTTAAGACATCGAAACTGCTCTATACCACAATCAACTACCCGATACTACGCTACTCGGATGTGCTTCTTATGTATGCTGAAGCATCAAATGAGCTTTCCGGTGTGTCTGCCCAGGCTTACGACTGCGTCAAGATGGTGCGTGACAGAGCCGGTATCTCAACTCTTCCAATGGGTTCATACGACAAGGACAGTTTCCGCGAACTGGTGCGCAACGAAAGAGGAAGGGAGCTTTGCTTCGAGTCTCTCCGCCGCTTCGACCTCATCCGCTGGGGAATCTATGTCAAGGAAATGAACAAATACACTGAGTGGGCAGCAGATGAAAGATGGAGCAAGAGTGCAAAAGCATCAAGAGCTGCCAACATGGGAGGTTATATCAAGCCCATGCATGTGCTCCTTCCTATCCCGGCTATCGAGCTTGGTGTTAACAAAGAACTGGTTCAGAACGAATTGTGGAGGTAATTAATCATGATTGGGAAAATGAAGAAAATTACAATGATAGGTGTGGTTGCGGCTCTTGCCGCAGCCTGCACGCAGAATGTGGTCTATGAAATTGACTACACAGTTTCTACCGACAAGGAGAATACTTTCATGGCAGGCGAACCTGTACGCTTCAATTTCGAAGGTTCCGTTGACAATATCGTATTCTACAGCGGCGAAATAGGGCATCAGTACAAATTCAAGGACAGGTACGAAGTTCCGATGGAGGCTGTCAAGGAAGCTGATATGAAGATTGATTATCAGGCAAGATACGGTGAAGCCGGAGCTCTTGAAGTATGGGTAAGCAACAGTTTCGAAGGACTCAGCGGAAGCGACGGTGCGGCAGACAGGGCTGCAATCAAGGCTATGGTTGACGGTGGCATGGCAGGCTGGACCAAACTTGACTATCAGGAAGGAGCAAGTACAAAGTGGACAAGCCAGAACTATGACCTGAAAGATTATATGAACGGCTTCTCCATTGCTTTCCACTGGAATCCCCCGACAAACACCAAGACTCAGAGGCACTATTGGATCAATGGAGCCATCACTCTCGACCTTGAGGGCATGAATCCTTCTGTCATCGAATTCACAAGCCTTGATCTTGTTTCCGTAATGATGAATGAGGAGATTGAGGATCCTTACTACAAGAACAATGGCAACGGTACAATCATCCTCAACAAGCCTACGACTGCTGACATCGTGCTGCAGGGAGTTGGTGCTAATGCCCTGCCTTATGCAATTGACGGATGGGTGATTTCGCAACCTGTTCCGCTGAACAAGGTAGCCAATGACCAGGGTACAGTCATCAAGAACCTGCAGAACTATCTGCATACGTTCGAATACACCTGGACTGAGCCGGGAACCTATACGGTGACTTTCGTAGGTACCAACTCAAATTATGCAGGTGCTTCACAGAAGATAATCGAGCAGACGATTACAATCATTGACAAACCTTGGGAGAACTAAAGATTACAACTATGTACACTGATGAACAACTGATTGGGATTGCCGGCAAGTTTGATATTCAGGGAAGGATTGACAGAATCAAGCCTCTTGGTCCCGGATTCATTAATGACACTCTGATTGTCAGCACTGTTCCTGATTCCAATGGAAATGCCCCTAAATACATACTTCAGAGGAAGAACCATGTCGTGTTCCCGGATGTTCCCGGAATGATGAACAATATCGATATGGTAACATCCCACATCAAGGCCAAAGTGTCGGCTGAGGGAGGTGACCCTATGAGAGAGGTCCTGACGATTGTAAAGCGCAGGAGTGAATCACTGACAGAGATAGAAAAAGCGTTGCCTTACAATGACTTGTATTATAAGGATGGTCAGGGGAATTTTTGGGCTATGTGTCTTTTCATCGAAGGATCAGTGACTTATGAGAAGGCTGACACCACTGCTCTCTGCTATAAGGGAGGTCAGGGGATAGGTCGTTTCCAGGCATATCTTGCTGATTTCACCACACCGCTGGCTGAAACAATCAAGGGATTCCACAATATCCGCTGGAGGTTCCGGCAGTGGGATGATGCTCTCAAAAGAGATGCTGCCGGAAGGGTTGCTTTTCTTGCTGATGAGATTTCATGGATTGAGTCACGCAAGAAGGAAATGCTTGATTTCTGGTCGTTGGTCGAGGATGGTACAATCCCGACAAGAGTGACACATAACGATACGAAAATCAGCAACATACTCTTCGACAAGGAAGGAGAAGTACTTTGCGTAATCGATCTTGACACTTGCATGAGCAGCACTTCCCTGAATGACTTCGGTGATGCTATTCGTTCATACACCAACACCGGGGCAGAGGATGACAGGGACCTCTCAAGAGTGAGCATGTCACTTGAAATGTTCAAGGCTTACACCGAAGGTTACCTTTCAGAACGCAAGGATACCCTCTGCAAGGCTGAACTGGATTATCTGGCATTTTCCGCACGCTACATCACTTTCGAGCAGGTGCTCCGGTTCCTGATGGACTACATTGACGGAGACGTTTATTACAAGACCAATGCTCCTGACCACAATCTTGTCCGCACGCATGCGCAATACAAACTGCTCCAGTCAATGGAAGAGCAGTACGATGAAATGGTCAGCATTGTCCATGCGGTATAATCGTTTGAAATAGAAGGGGCTGAATCAAAAAGGCCCCTTCCCTATGCACAAAAACGGGATTGACCGATGAAGTCAATCCCGTTTTTGTGCGCATGATAGGACTCGAACCTACACGCCGTGAAGCACTACCTCCTGAAAGTAGCGTGTCTACCAATTTCACCACATGCGCTTCAGAAAAGTGGGACAAAGATAGATAAAAAAAATTAAATCACAAAATCGTAAACATAAACTTTGTCCCATCCTTCCACAGAGATGCTCACTTCACTGCGGGAATAATCTATTCCTACAGTGACATCCTTCAGATCGGGAGCATCCCAATCATAGCCACTTGCAGCCATGATTTCGCCAAGGGCAAATGTCTTCAGGACATTGGTTCCATCATTGATGTCAAGACATAGTGAACTGTCCAGCTGCCTTGGCAGGAAGACTCTGTATTCACATTCGCTTGTCTGACAGGCTGCACAGTAGAACTCCCCTTTGGTGGGAGTCCCGTCCGATTTGTATCCATCAACATTTCCCTTAACGGTGAACATGAAAGGAAAACCATCCACATCTTCAACGCATAAGTCCAGACGACAGAAATTCTTCCTCAGCAGCACCTTTTCCTGTACTGTTTCACAATAGGTGTCAATCTGTGCCACATGCATATATACCTGAGGACAGTCTGATCCCAGAGGAATCTGCATCAATCCTTTCTCAAGGTCAATCCCGTCAGTGCCCGAAACAACAGCCAAATTCAAGCTGCCTCTTGGCACCAGCGCTGTATATTCACTCCCGAAGTCTTCAGCATATATTGCATCTGACAGAACAATGTTCCCATTTGCAATCCCTGTCACTTCAATGGAATCAATAACGGCAGCATCAAGTTCACTGAAATCCAGATTCAGCCTGCATGGGCATTCTGTCCTGTCTTCCTTGACAGAACATGCTTCAAACATCGCCGCAACCAGCAACAATGCAAAAAGACTTCGGGCAAATGGTTTCATGATAATATCAGATTGTTTCAGATAAAGTTGCTCCAGTTTCCCAATTTACAATATCAACCATGACATTGGCATCCAAAGTAGTGATAGGAGTATCAGGGTCTTCCGAACCTGGTTTGGTAATCAGAAGCGAAAGAGAGTATTTCTTGTTTGACTCCACCTTATTCAGAGTGATAGGATAGTAGTAATCCTTGCCATTCAGAGTTGTGCAAATCACTATTCTGGTCTTTCTGGCTGACCATGTGCCTCCATTCGCATCTGAAGAGGTCGAATTCGGATAGCAAAGGAATTTATGCTCTGTAGTATAAGGGGTTGAAGAGGTGAGATTATATGCATTTATATCATCCTTGATAAGGCTGATCACTGAATTGTCATTGGAATCTGCAACTCCCATCTTGTTATGCCAGAAAGTTGGGGTTGAAGTTCCGTCAAGGCTCACATCTCCCGGTACATTGCTGATCATAATCTTTTTCAACTTGAAAGGCAATGTGTTGTAATAATCTTGTGTAAAATTCACGGAAACCTGCTTTACCAATATCATTGCCGCTGCTCTTTTCACCGGCACTGTCACAGTGGTTCCAGTCTGGATATTTGCCTCGGTGATTCCCACCATAATCAGGCTGGAAGTGCTGTTGTTGGCCAATGCGGTGGTACGGCTTTTCAACTCAGAAAAAGAAGTGACATTCTGAAATTTGGGGCCGTTGACCAATGCGACGACATCTTTCGGACCTGATGTGCATTTCAAAGTAACAGTCGTTGCATTGCTCTGATACAAGCTGTTGTCGATAGTTCCGTCTTTCTTGAATACAAACACTTGCACACTGGTGATGCCGGTGTCATTGACTCCGCCGGTTGTTTTGGTTTCCTCTGTAGGAATCTTGAAAACAATGTCAACGACATCGTCATTGATTTCTGGTTGTTCAACTTCAGCCATCTTTGTGCAACTAGCAAACGACACCATCGCTGCAAGAACGGGTAAATAAAATTTTCTCATAATAATTGTTGTTTTAAAAAGTGTTACGTTGTTTTATCAATTCATCAAGTTCCGGATCAAGATTGGCCCTGTATTCCATTGACTGGTCATAGGCAATGCTCAATTCCAGATATTTCAAAGCTTCCTGCATCTGTCTTGAGCGTGCGAGAAGAACTGCTTTCAGATAGCATACTTTAGCGTTATCGTCCTTCATTTTATTCAGCAGCTCCAAAGCAGTATGATTATAATCAGCAGCCATAAGCGCCAAAGCTGCATTATAATCGGCATAAGGTCTGAGTATCCTGACTGCTTCCTTGTAGTCCAGGTCCTCGAGCGCCTTGAGACCGGACATATACACAGTATCAAGTTCGGAGGTATGTACCGTATCCTTGACCATGCCCACCCGGTGGAGATGGAAATCAAAGCTCACACTGCGCAGTTTCGGATATATTTTCTCCCTGAGATACCTGTATTGGGAAAGAGTGGATATTTTCTTTTCCAAAAGGTCATAATCCCGGGTCTTTTGCATCAAGTCAAGCATCTTTTCTTTCACTGATGCATCAATCAGCGTATCCGAGGCAACAAGTTTCTTGAGCTGTGGCCAGTTCTCAGGCAGTTCGGCGGTCACCATTCTGTCCTTCCATTCATCCGGCACATAGTCACTTATGTACTTCCTCATGGTTTCCGACCTGGCAGCCGACAAGCGGCTGTTCGTCTTATACGGGCCCTCCGGTGAACATGAGGCGATGATGACAAGTGAATCAAGGTCGAACTCATTTCTTGAAGCCACATCATCAATACATTTGCGCAGACGTCTCAATTCAGAGGCGTTGTCACCGATTGCGGTATCCAGTACAGCCTTTCCTTGCTGAAAATCTACCAGAACCTTGGTATTGTCCCTTACCATCCTCTCAAGGACAATAATCCTGTACTTTGGTGTCTTGTCTGCCAATGATGACAATGAACTTATATAATAAGTCAATGGCTCATCAAATGGCAAATCGAATTTCTTTTCACCGTTTTCATACAATTCACCGTTCAGTGTCACCACAACCTTCTTCAGTTTCGGCCGGCTTCTGAAGGTATGGACATATCTGTAGGTAAACTCGCCATGATCGGATACAAGAACCGTATCTAGCCTGATTCCCTCTTTGACAATCGGATCCCTGACATATTTTGCATACATTCTGGACTTTCTGGCCTTCCTGCTTTCGTTGCGCCTGACCATTAACTGCCTGGTATAGTGCCTCAGAGCCTCCTCCTGAGTGACTCCG
>JBJFDE010000364.1:0-4582 GCA_051889855.1 Candidatus Cryptobacteroides sp.
CTTCTTATGCGACAGCAAAGATTCCTGAACAATTCAAATCTCTTGGTATCGGACAATACACAGAGGATACTTTCACTTATCTCTTTGACGCAGAACCGGTAACCTATGAAGTGGAGATTCTGGAAAGTGAAGACAATCCAGGAAAATACAGACTTGTAAATCCTTATGGTGAGGTATTCCCTTACAATGAGCCTGGGGACTGGGATGACAGTCAGGATTGGCCTATAGATATATATGCAAGCAACCCTGACAGAGTGTACTTCCCAGAGCAGGAACTTGGCATTGATTGGGGTGTAGGTGCGATAACCATCCAGAGTGCGGGATATTATTATATGTCAGCAGGAAATTCTGCTGATGATGTTGCGGCCGCCGGATTCTTTGGAAAACTTAGTAATGGTGTTATCACCATGCCTACCAAAGGTGTTTTTGTTGGTGCAGTCGGCAATCTTTATTATGGAAATGTCAACGGTGCTTTCAAAGTGGTTCTCCCATCTGCTTATACTCCAGCAGCGGCTCCAGCAGCAGCTCCAGCAGCCAAGAGACAGAATGTTACTCTTCCAAGCGAGTATGTTCTTGCTCCTGCAACATTGTCACAGGGCGTGAAGGCTGATTTCTCATACCGTAAGGATGCCAGATCAGCTACATTTACAGTGGCAGAGAATTATGTCAGGAAGAGCAATGCATCTTCTAAATCAATATCAAAAGAGTCATTCAGACTCAATTAGTTTTGATTGATATATTCAACGTCAGGCCGGAGGGATCCGACCTGACGTTCCATGTTTTAAACTTTATAAATATGAAGGCAAACAATATTTCAAGATTTTTCATTCTTGGCTCCGCCGTGGCTGCTTTAGGTCTTGGCGGAGTTTCGTGCAACAATGTCCTTGATGAACAAGCCATTGCTCCGGAGAATCTTACGGTTCAGACAAAGGTCATGCAGCTTGCAGATAAATATACAAAGGATATGCTCCTTGTAAAGACAGACACTTCAGATCCGTCTGAGAGTGAAATGCTCAGCAGATTGGACGGAGTCGTGAAGGTTGAAAAGCTTTTCAAAAGCACAAAAGGAAAGGAAGAACTTGAGGCAAGGTTCGGACTGGACAGGTGGTATGCTGTGACACTTTCAGAAACAGCAGATTTCGATGCTGTCGTAAGCGGGATGTCTGCCATTCCGTCCGTTAATACAGTCGAATATAACAATATTGCCACCAAGGCCAGCGACGAAATTACTTATCCATACGAGCCTGACTTTACGACAAAGGCGGAGATTTCAGAAGAGGGCCTTCCTTTCAACGATCCATCTCTGGTGGACCAGTGGCATTATATCAATAATGGCAGTGCTTCTGTTGCAACAAACGTTTACAAAGGAGCTGACATTGATGTCAAAGATGTATGGAAAACACTGACTTGCGGTGATCCTTCAATCATCGTCGCAGTCGTTGATGCGCCTATCCGCTATGACCATCCGGATTTGAAGGCCAATATGTGGGTGAATGAAAAGGAACTCAATGGCCAGAGCGGAGTCGATGATGACGGAAACGGATATGTAGATGACATCTATGGTTATAATTTCGTTACTGACGGACCTCTTGCATGGGGCGAGAGGGGCAGCAGCAGCCATGGTACCCACTGTGCCGGAACGATTGCAGCCGTGAACAACAACAAGCTCGGTGTGGCCGGTGTGGCCGGCGGAAGCGGAAACGGTGACGGATGCCGGCTTATGAGCTGCCAGATATTCTATGGTGACGGTGGCGGTTCTGCATACATATCTTCACGTGCGATAAAATATGCTGCAGATATGGGAGCTTCTGTCATTTCTTGTTCATTTGGTTATTCGTCCAGTTTCTCTTCAGATGCGGCCTATCTTAATGCCGTAGGGTCTGCAGAAATCGATGCCATCCATTATTTCGAGGCTTCAGCAGGAAACAACAATGCATTGACAGACGGAAACATAGCGATATTTGCAGCAGGAAACGAAAAGCACAATTATGCTCATTATCCGGGAGCCTACCACGACATAATCAGCGTATCTGCCTTCGCTCCGGATTTTCTTCCTGCAAATTATACCAATTACGGCCCCGGATGCAATATCACTGCTCCGGGTGGAGAGTATTATCTGAGTTCCTCTTTGAATAAGAGTGCTGTGCTGTCAACGCTCAATAAAGATGTCAGCGAAAGTGAGTATGGCTATATGCAGGGAACATCAATGGCCTGCCCGCATGTGTCCGGTGTTGTCGCCCTCGGACTTTCCTATGCTCAGAAACTCGGAAAGAAATTCTCAAGGGAGGAATTCAAGCAGATGATTCTCTCTTCAACTAACGATATCGACACCAGAATCGGAGCTACAAAGGAGAAGACTTATTACAAGAATGCCATGAATCCTTTGTCAATGGCTCCGTATTACCATCAGATGGGTACCGGCGCGATTGATGCCTGGAGGCTTATGATGCACATAGAGGGAATACCTTGCCTTACAGCCGAAATGGGCAAAAGGCAGTGGATCGATCTTTCCCAGCATTTCGGATCGTCTTCAGTCAGTCTGACTTACCTCGGTTTCGAGATTGATGAGGCTGACCGTCAGGCTCTTGGCCTTGTGGAGGAGCCTGAAATCAAATACGGAAGGCTCTACATACACCCGACCAAGACGGGTGCCGGGAAGATCCGCATCAAGGCTGTCGGAGGCGGAAGCTCGGTCGGCGGAGGATCAAACCCTACGGGAGGAATGGAAATTACTCAGGAAGTCAGTATTATCTCCCGCAGTTTCAAGGCTGAAAATGGCGGCTGGCTCTAATGTCATGTCGAGCGGAGTCGAGACATCTTTCAAAATAAGTGTTAATTATTGTTTTATCAAAAAAAACATGTATTTTTGCGCCATGAAAAAATATATCAGACTAATTTTCATAATAACAGCAGTTCTGTCAATAGCTTACGCATGCGAAAAGAAGCCGGTCCAGCCCCAGGGCCCGGACATTGTCGGAAGTTGGGAACTGACTGATATCCAATACACAAAAGCAGCACAGATTGGTGACCAGAAAGTAGAAGTAACCCTCACGTTTCAGGCCGACGGAAGTTTCGAGATGAAACAGATGCTCGGTCAGGGCCGTGTCAGCGAATATTCCGGAACATGGACTTTGGATGGTGATGTCCTTAGCGGAAAATATTCGGATGACAAGTCCTGGGGGGCATCATATACTGTTGTGACAGACGATAAGACATTGACAATGACTCCAGTAGCTGAGGAAGCTCCTGAAACATACGTTTACAAACGTCTATAAAAAACGAACTGAACATAATATCATAAACAAATTATCAATGAAAAAAATTCTGAACTTTTTCCTCGTTGCGGCTCTTTTTGCTGCAGCGGGATCAATGACCGGCTGCCAGGAACCAGTGGTGCCGGTGGAGCCGGGTGATGACCCGAATGAACAACCTAACGAGGAGCCTAACGAGGAACCAGATGAAAAACCTCAGCCAACGGCAGTTCTTGCCTTGAAATCAACAAGCACTCTTTCTGCTGAGTTTGTCCTAACAACTGAAGCAATTAAAGAATATGCATTCCAGGTGTCGGCAGTTGGAGAAGAAACACTTGATGCAGCTGTCCTTTTCGCAAAAGGTACTGTTTGCACAGCTATAGACGGAGACAACGGCATCATTCTGGAAGGCCTTGAGGGTAATACCTCCTATAGTCTTGCAGTTGCGCTCAAAGTTTCTGACACAGAGTTTTTCGAAGATGTCCTTCAGGAAGAATTCACAACACAGAATTATGAACAGACACTTACCCTTGTCAACACAACCCATGAGGGATTTACCTTGCATTTCGCAATGCCTGAGGGACTTGTTGAGAAGAACCATGTCGTTCGTTATTCAGTAGCTACTCTTCCTAGGTACAATGAGCTCAAATTGGGATATTTCGCTTATCCGGATGCTTCATTGCTCGGCGCAAACGGTCAGGTTTACTGGAATGCCGATGCTACCCTGACATATAACAATGACAATATATATCTCTACGATGAAAGCGGACAGCCTGTCATTGACGAATGGACAGGAGAACCGATTGTGGTTCATGACCAGATTGTACCAGGTGAGCCGCTTGTATTCATCACCGGAGAGTTCGGCTGGGGAGAATCCGAGTATGGCTGGGGCGAAGGCTATTATACTCCGATGTACGATTGGGACAGCTATTACGCCAATATGGGCGGCGGTGATGACCCATGGGGCCCTATGGCTGCAACGAAAGAATATGACGAGGATAAGTATTGGACCGGATATCATGAGAGAATCTTCTTCAGGGCACAGCAGCCAAGCCTTCTGGATGCCAAGGTTAATGTTGAGATTACTCCTGCAGCAACCTCTGGAACAGTAAGGATTACTCCTGAAGAGGGTGTTCTCCAGTACTGCTTCTTCATTTGCGACGATGCTACTTATGAAGAAATCCTTCTTCCTATGTACGACAACAATGAGGAATATTTCCAGTCATTCGTAACATCTGTTTACGGATTCTACAACGGCTGTCAGAGCGCTGAAGGTGCCATTGAAATCGCACTTGAAGACTTTACTTACATTCAGCCTGAGAATAAATATC
>JBJFDE010000365.1:0-4572 GCA_051889855.1 Candidatus Cryptobacteroides sp.
CAATCGAAAAACTATACGAAGGTACCCGTTACAAACCTTTAGAGAGTTACTGGTTCGAGACTGAAGGCAAGGCATATTCAGGCTCACATTCAAAACTTTTCCTCGAAGGCATAGATTTCGACCTTACATATTTTCCATTGAAACACCTTGGTTATAAATGTGTTACAGCTGTAACTGGGGAATTGTATGCCGAATTTTCACATCCGCGTACAATAGATATACGGCTGGGAGTATCTTCAAAGCTGGATTTCAGACACATAAAGGAACTTTGGGAAGGAATGGTTGCCGCTGCCTCTGAACACGGATACAGACAGGTCACGCTCGACCTGACCCCATCACCGAATGGTCTGGCCATAAGTGTAAGCTCATCAGGAGAAACTTCCCTTCTGATGGCTAAAAGACGTCCTGCGGCAAAGAGCATGGACCTGATTTGCATTTCGGACAATCTCGGTGCAGCATTTCTGGGCTTCCAGATACTTGAAAAAGAAAAACAAGCCTTTATCAAAAGCGGTGAAACCCACCAGAAGGCAGATATGGAGAAATACAAGAATCTGGTCGGAGCATATCTCAAACCACAGATAAACCCGGGCATCATCAGCCAGATGGAAGATGCCGGAATAATGCCGTCATTCGGTTATCTGGTCAACCGTGGCCTTGCAGACACCGTACGTCGTCTCACCAGGGACAGCGGATTCGGAGCAAAGATTTATGTGGATAAACTGCCATTTGCCGGGAAAACCTTCGAAACAGCGAAAGAACTCGGCACCGACCCGATGACAGCCGCCCTCAATGGTGGAGAAGATTACAGGCTGCTCTTCACCATCCCGATCGGATACCACGACAAATTCCGCCACGACTTCCAGACATTCGACATCATCGGCCATCTCGCGAAGCCGGATGTAGGTGCCGTCATCGTGACTCCTGACGGAGTTGAACTCCCAATCAAGGCACAAGGTTGGAAATAATTTATGATTTTTAGTGATTTTTTATTGTTTATCATAAAATAATCTATATATTTGCGGTACTAACAATTAAAAATCACTAAAGATGACTGAATGGTGGACCTCACTTGACCTCTTCATGAAGATCCTTTGGAGCATTGCCATTGCTACCTCACTGATCTTCATCATTGAAACCATCCTTACCTTCATAGGTATCGATCATGAAATTGATGCTGATTTCGACACCGGCATGGACGGCGGTTTTGAATCTGAACCGTCAATGAATCTCTACACCTTCCGCAATCTGGTGAACTTCCTCCTTGGAATGAGCTGGACTGCCATCCTTCTGAAAGAAAAGATTGCTTCAACAGCATTGCTCATGGTCATCGCAGTCGCTGTAGGAGTGATGCTTGTTGCCGCCGTGATGTATATGTTCAAATGGTTGAGCAAGATGCAGCAGAGCGGCAACATTGACGTATATAAATGTGCCGTGGGATGTATCGGAAAAGTATATCTGACCATCCCGGCAGAGCGCAAGGGTGCAGGAAAAGTCCAGATTACCATCAACAACTCCGTCCGTGAATACGATGCACTCACAGATTCGGAAAACAGCCTCAAGACAGGCTCGTCCATCAAAGTAGTTGAGGTACTGGATCCTTCAACTCTCCTTGTAGAAGAAATGAATTCATTAATCATCTAATAATCAATTGTCATGCAGCCTATTTACATTATCGTAATCGCCGTGTTCGTACTGGTGGTTACTCTTGCAGCCATTTTAAGACGCTACAAACGTTGTCCTTCGGACAAAATCCTTGTCATATATGGTAAGACAGGAAAGAACAAAACTGGCGGAGTGTCCTCCGCAAGGTGCGTACACGGAGGTGCAGCCTTCATCTGGCCTGTTTTCCAGAGCTATGCATTCCTTGACCTGAAACCTATTTCCATCGAGTGCAACCTTACCAATGCCCTCAGTAAGCAGAATATCCGCGTTGACGTGCCTTGCCGGTTCACAGTGGGTATTTCGACTGAGCCTGAAAACATGACCAATGCAGCTGAAAGGCTTCTTGGTCTGAGCATAGAAAACATTCAGAACATCGCTACTGATATCCTCTTCGGTCAGCTCCGTCTGGTGATTGCTACCATGGACATCGAGGAAATCAACTCCGACAGGGACAAGTTCCTGGCAAATGTCAGCATGAACGTCGAGGCTGAGTTGAAGAAAATCGGTCTCAAGCTCATCAACGTGAACGTAACGGATATCCGTGACGAGTCCGGTTATATCGAGGCTCTCGGTAAGGAAGCTGCTGCCAAGGCTATCAACGATGCCAAGAAAAGCGTTGCTGAGCAGAACCGTTTCGGTGAGATCGGAAAGGCAGAAGCAGACAGGGACAAGGATATCAGGATTGCAGAGACTCTCAGGGATACCCGTATTTGTACCGCAGATGCCAATGCAAAGGCCGTAGAAGGCGAGAACAACTCCAAGATAGCCATTGCCGCATCCGACGCGATAAGACGCGAAAAAGAGGCTGAATCTGCCCGTATAGCGATAGCTGCGGAGAAGGTTCAGGCTGCAAAGGCCCTCGAAGAGGCTTACAAGTCTGAAAGGGATGCCGAAATTGCCCGTGCTGAAAGGGAAAAGGCAACCCAGCAGGCCAATGTAGTGGTGCCTGCCCAGATAGAAAAGGAGAAAGCCATCATCGACGCTGAAGCCGAGGCGGAAAAAATCCGCAGGCTGGCAAAGGGTGAGGCTGATGCAATCTATGCAAAGATGGATGCACAGGCTCGCGGTATGCTGGAAATTCTCTCAAAACAGGCAGAAGGTTTCAACCAGCTCGTTTCAGCAGCTGCCGGTGATCCTCAGAAAGCTGTCCTGATGCTCATTGCCGACAAACTTCCTGACCTTGTCAAGACTCAGGTTGAAGCTGTCAAAGGCATAAAGATAGACAAGGTTACCGTTTGGGACGGAAATGGCACCAAAGACGGAAAAACAGCCACTTCCAACTTCATTTCAGGTATGATGAAGTCGGTTCCTCCTCTAGAAGAGCTCTTCAATATGGCAGGCATGAGCCTTCCTTCTTATCTGAAAGGAACAGCGGCAGAAGAGCAGACTGCCAGCGTGGAAGAAAGTGAAACTAAGTAATGACATTATGCCTATTGTAGTAAACATAGATGTGATGCTTGCACGCAGGAAGTTATCTTCAGGAGAACTTGCCGAAAAGATCGGTATCTCGGCTACGAACCTGTCAATCCTTAAAACAGGCAAGGCGAAGGCCGTGCGTTTCAGCACCCTTGAAGCCATTTGCAAGGCACTGGATTGCCAGCCGGGAGATATCCTGGAATACGTACCGGAAACCGAAACGGATTGAAAATAGCAAGGACGCTGTCCTTAACGGAAAAACCCGCGAGTTGCAGGAATCGTATCCTGCACTCGCGGGTTTATTTTAAAGCAATGGTCTCCCCTATTTGAAAAGATTCAGCACTTTTGTGACTGATGAAGCTATTTCGGAAGCATTTTCCACACCCTTGCTTGTTGAAGCAGTAGAAGAAGCTCCGTTTACAAGAGAAGAAAGATCGACGTTATTGACAATATTGCTCAAACCGCTCATTACAGAGCTGGAATTGGTCTTATTCACCAAATTGTTCGAACCTTTCACAAGTCCTGTTGCAAAATCTTTATAGAACTGAGACTTGTTGCTCTGTCCCTTCAATCCCTGAAGATTCTTTGCAAGAGTAGTCAGGCTTGCGATATTCTTCACATTCTTCATGTCAAGCTTGCCATCAGCCTTATACTGAGTGTAAAGAGACTTCAAAGCTGCTCCGGCAGCCTGTCCGCTCGATGTACCTGAAGAAAGGACGGAAGAAAGGATGGACTGAGGGTCTGATGATGCAGTTCCCTGTTCAACAATGCAGAATGATGACAATAACATTGACACTGCCACCATGGAGATTATAAATCTGAATACTTTCATGTCAGTTGATTATTTAAGTTTCTTAAGGATGTTGCTGAGGTTGACTTCCTTGCCGATTATTGCATTGAGGTCCTCAATCCTGACGCGCTCCTGAGCCATGCTGTCACGGTGACGGATGGTAACGCAACCGTCTTCGAGTGAATCGTGGTCAACTGTCACGCAGAAAGGAGTACCGATTGCATCCTGACGGCGATACCTCTTTCCGATTGAATCCTTCTCGTCATACTGGCAGTTATAGTCATATTTGAGATCATCCATGATCTTCTGGGCAAGGTCAACCAGCTCCTGATTGTTCTTCAGAAGAGGCATTACGGCAACCTTCACCGGTGCAAGAGGTGCAGGAATGCTGAGCACTACCCTGCTCTCTCCGTTTTCAAGCTGCTCTTCCTTGTATGAGTTGGAAAGAACTGCAAGCACCATGCGGTCCACTCCGATTGAAGTTTCGACAACATAAGGAGTGTAGCTCTCACCTATTTCAGGATCGAAATACTCTATCTTCTTTCCTGAGAATTTCTGATGGTTTCCAAGGTCGAAGTTGGTACGTGAATGAATTCCTTCAAGTTCCTTGAAGCCGAACGGGAAGCGGAACTCAATATCAGTTGCGGCATTTGCATAGTGAGCAAGTTTGTCGTGGTCGTGGAAACGATAGTTGTCATCGCCCA
>JBJFDE010000366.1:0-4565 GCA_051889855.1 Candidatus Cryptobacteroides sp.
AAATATGGATTCCCGCAAGGTCGAAATCTCCGAAATGAATATATCTGTTAGGGATGGACATCAGCCAGCGAACGAAATCACCAGATTGTGGATAACGACTAGCAAATAGAACAGGAACTCCAAGATATTCAAATAGATAGCGTTGCCACGAGACCAGTCTGAAATTTTCCATATTCTCTACACCAACCACTATGACATTCTCTCCGACACGGAAATTCTTCCAATCGGAGATGAAAGTAAATGCCCCTTCCACAGGCCTCAACAAAAGACGGGAAGGAGACTCCCGAGGACCGAGCTCCACTTCAAGAGGATCATAAACATTGACCGGAAATCCGGGACATGAACGGATGGGAACAATCTTCGAATCACCGAAATTCCGGACCAGTTCCGAACGCGTGCAGGCAGATGATGGGTCCAGAAACTCCTGAAAAGATTCGTCAGAAGATAATCCGTCAATCCGATACCTTCGTGCAAGTTCCTCAGGTTCAATAGCTTTGTATGACATCCGGCTGCCGTGTCTTGTAGCAACCAACAAGTGTTCCTGCAAGAGCTGCTGCAAAAGTTCACTTTTCAACCGGCTTCCTCCGACTGATTCACCCCGTGCGAGGGAAACTAAAACGTCGAAATCAGACTTCCTCATATCAATATCCCAATGCGGCCTCCCTTCTTGATATCAGAGCCTGGACAATTGTCTTTGAAGAATCGTCCTTGCTCAAAAGATAAGTATATCTATAGTCTGAAACATTATATGTGGTAGGTGAAGAGTTAATCAGCAAGATGTTACGACTATTGGCAAAGTCAAGAATACCTTTGACGTTATTTGGATGGAGCTTCCCGATTTCGTCCATCATACAATGAATTCGGAACTCTCCGAACTTTCTGGAAACCTTTTCCTTGAATACATTGATCAGCATTATGTTGACCATAGCCTTCACAAGAATATCTGTACCATCTGAACCTACATTGGAAATTTTCTCCACCCAGCCTGTGTCATTGTCATTTTCGACGACGCGGAACTGAAGCTGGAAAGTATCTGAAAGAGAGAGACTTTTTCGCAGTGAAAAGTCGTTTAGGGTATTCATCAAATCCTCCAGATAACGGACAGCCTGACGGTTGACATCGTCCCTCGAGTCCTCGCTTGAGAATAGATTTATGCCACCCAGCTGAAAAGAATTCTCATCAGTGAACTCCTTGATTTTCAATAGTAATTGGACCATCTTGTCACCCGAATCAGTGCTGCGGATCTCTATACTGCGAATAGCCCCGACAAAGTTCTTTTCCTTGAAATCATAGTTGATCTCCCGGATGATTTTCTCAACCCGGCTTCCATAGCAGGAAAGCTCCCCTATCTCACGGGATACTCTTTGGAGGATTTCCATGTACCTGTCACTTGTGCGTCCGCGATAGTCCTCAATCTTGTTCTGCTCCACGAATTCTTCCAAATCCGAAGCGAATGCCATATAATCTTCGTCCAAAACCAAATTATGCTTGAACTTGAAAATATTATCAGGTCCGAAATGACCTTTGAAAAGATTGACACTCTTCTTGAAGTGGTCCTTCACTGTCATACGCTCCATAATCTGGGAGCGAATCTCATCCACCAGGGAAGAGGCATTCGAGACAGAAGTGTGTTCCCTCACGTCGTCAAGATAAGAAGGGTACAACTCACTGTGACAGAAGGCCTCGAATTTCTCAAAACCCTCTTTTGCGATACGAATCTCCTCCCTTACGATATCAAGACTTCCTTTTTGCGCAGTCAACTTTTCTTCAAGTTGCCTTGCGTGAGAATTATATTTTTCGGAAAGTTTCTCTCGTTTGGTTTCAAGTACCCGTCTCTCATCCTTGAATTCCTCCTCTTTGTCGAAGAGCTCACTCTTTTCGAAACGATAATTGTAGCACAATTGCCTGTTGTCCTCAATGAACCTGAGTTCCTCCTGCACCTTAAGGATATCCTGTTCGCAATTATTCAATGCAATAATATCAACTCCCGCGCCCTTCAGCTCCGCATTTCTTCTTGCATTAAGTTCACCAACGGACCGGTCTAGCTGGCTGCGTCTGTCAGCGATTGCTGCACGAAGGGTATCCAACTCCATGTCTCTTTCGGTTTCGGCAGCCTTTATCCTCGCGTTGAACTGCTTCTGTACTTCCTTCAGAGACTTGGACTGTTTTTCCTGGGCAGACTTCCTTTCATTTTCCACCTCGTGCCTCTGTGCAATCAGTTCCTGGCGCCTGGAATTCAGCACCGACTTCCTCTGGGATATCATCTCCTTCTGCTTGTCCTCCAGCCCCTGTATCTTCACCATCAAGGCCTTGACCTGTCCAGGCAAAGCCTGGAGACTGAGGTCATCGGTATTGCGTTTCTCTCTCAATTCCTTGACCTTAGGTGACATCCTGGCCGACAGAGACTGTATTTCCTTATCAAGAGCCGCTTCCCTTTCCCCTACAAGATGGCAGATATCCTCAATGGCATTTGAATACATCTCCCCCTCCTGACGAAGCTGGGCAGGGGTACGCACAGTGACGTCCACCTCGCTCAAGTCCAGTTGCACTCCAAAGAAACTGTCACCACTTCCCTTATGCGGTCTAAGTCCCTTACGATAAAGGATTTGCTTCTGATCAATCACCTTGCCTATAGTTTTCTCCCAACCGGAAACATTCCCGTCCAGCCACTCATAGAGAGAACCTGCAGCAGATGAAAGCAGCCTGTCAATTTCATCCATTTTGGCCTTATGAGCATCAATTTGCCTTTCCAGTTCTCCGACTTCCTTCTCGTGTGAAGACCTGAGAAGGGAACACTCATACTCATATTCTGTCTGAAGACGCTCAATCTGGCTGTCATAAGCCTTTACTTGAGCACGAAGGCGTGATTCCGATGCAGAAAGCTCCTTCAAATGCTCACGGTTGGCGTCGATTTCCTCGCCCAAAGGACGGAAATACTGCAATTTAACGAATTCTGCACTAATTTCCTTGTCCTTGGAAGAAAGAGCATCCAACTTCTCGCCTATCAAAGCAATAGACGCATCATACTCACACCTGATCTTCTCGATTCCAGACTGTTTTGCAGCTATCAGTTCCTCCTTTACCTTCAGGCATTGTTCCTTGATAGTTGACATCTTGCAATCACAATTTCCTTTGAATTCATTGAATTCATTTTCCATCTGCTTCTGAAGACTCTCGTACTTTGCACTCAGGCTTTCAAACTCGCGGGTCAACATATCCTTCTGTTTGCGAAGGGAATCCAGCCGGACAACAACATTCGGCTCATCCTCAACCCTTGAGAGGATTTCGCCAATATTTTTCTGCTCGTAAAATTTGCGCTTTTCCTTGATTGCCTTAAGCTTGCTCTCAACTGTGCCAAGTTCCTTATTAAGGTCTTCCTTCTCCTTGTCAAACTTCTGCGACTGCTCCTTGATTAGTCGCTCAAAACGCTGTATTTCAAGAAGATGTTTTCCTTCTGTCTCCTCATATTCAGGCAGTTTCTCGTGAGCATTCCTGTCCGCATACAGAAGCTCTGCAAAGATATCCTCAATATTCTTGCGCAGATAAATCAGATTGCGGTATTGCTCAATCACCTTGTCAGCCTGCTGACGCACAATCACCACTCCTTTGGAATCTGTACGAAACCACTCGAAAATATTATTGTATTCCGTCTCGAAATCGGCAACCTGACGCCTGTAATAGGCAAGATCCACGGACGGAATCTCGTCACTCATCGACCTGAGGATGATCTCCTTTATGAAATCTGCATCAACTCGGGAATTAAGGAACACATTCTGCAACGAACGTGGAATATTCTCATACGCAGGACTTTCCATCAATGCATAATTATAGAACTCCTTGTCAGTGGAGCGATGGTTTCCATAGATAATGTTGCGGTATTCCTCATATTTGTCAACAATCCGGGACATTCCCCTGTCACCCAAACGCTTGCGTATGACGGTATATTCGCTTGTAACCTCCCCGGCATCATCCACCAGCAGGCGTTTGTCCCATTCTCCGTCAATGAATCGGAAACAGGCCCTCCCCTGACTGCGGAACACCAGGACGCAGAATGCTCCTCTTTCGTGGGAGACCTCATAGATAATATATGAATTTGCATACGGAAGATAGAACTCATCAAAATTCTTCTTCTCCTTTGGTATCCCCAATTTCAACTTGTCACCATTGTAGAAAAACAAAATTGCACGAAGAAGGGTACTCTTACCTACTCCCTGAGTCCCTATAAAATGCACATTGCCATCCAAATGGATTTCAGCATACGGTACATTTGCGCTGTTGACAAATACGACTTTACTCAAACACCTCATCTTTAACCTCCTCAGAAACAATCAGACTGTCAATCATTTCTTCTATATAATGGAAGGCGCTGGTTACCTTCCAGCTGCCATCCAACTCATTTTCCAGCTCAATAAAGCCTATTTTATCCAAATCGTCAATCAACTTATCTACGATTTCATCAAGCTTTAGTTTCTCTGTATAGAGATGCTGCGCCTTATCCTTGAGTTCCATATCGGCAGCTGTCTGCTCAATGATATTTGACGCCCTGAAAGTAAATCCGGGACCGA
>JBJFDE010000367.1:0-4556 GCA_051889855.1 Candidatus Cryptobacteroides sp.
CCGAAGAGTTATCCGTGTACCGAAAAAATATACGGCTATTTTCAAAAATCGGCCTCATAGGCCCTTACAAGGCACTTCGAAGCATGGAATTTTGTTGGATTTTGCAACAAAATCCAACAAATTATTCCCAAAAACTATAAAGTCATTTCTAATCAAAAGATGTCTCGACTTCGCTCGACATGACACTTTATCTCCCTGACTTCAGATGACACCTCATCACCCAGACTGAGCGAGAATACGGAGAAATCATAGAGATGGCCGGTCAGGTATTCGGATTTGCTGGCCTTGAAGGTCGATGTCAATGGTGTTGAATGGATCGAGAAGGCATTCGACGATGACGGCGTAGGCGGCGCGGGTGATTGGCTGGCCGTTTCTGGCGGCTTCAGCATCAAGGCCTGCATCCCGGAGTGCTGCTGCCCAGTCTGCTCCGCCTATGAATCCCGGGAAGCCTTTCAGAATCTCTGCAAGTTCTTCGGCCTGCAAAGCAGGGCTGTCTGACACATCCGTATATGTAATACCATAGAAATCAAAAAGATACCTGAGATCTTCGCGTGAAAGGAGTTCATCGGCATGCAAATCGGTCACGTTGGTCCACTGAATCTGCTTTCCTTCACCACGGAGTATACCGGTGGAGCCGATACGCTGGAGAGCAGGGAAGAGAGGAGAATCGGGTTTTGCGTCAATGAATGGCTGGATGTAACAGCCTGCATTCAGCAAATCCCTTTGCACCTGCCTTACCGGCACCTCGGACGGAAATTTACATTGAGCCACTGCCTCAGCAGCAAATGCACCTGCTGCCTGGCCTATCTGCATCACAACCGGCTGAAGCCTTGTCGTGCCGTTGGCAATATTGGATACTGAAATAGATTTCTCTGCAACAATAAGATTTTCAATACCTTGCGGAATCATCACACCGGCAGGAACAGTGAATGAAGGAATCGGAAAGAAATGCAAATCCGGCAATTCCTCCTCTCCTGTGTAACGTTTGTGATGATGGTCAACAGGATAGTCTCCGACCGCAATGCCTGTCCTGAACAAAGTATAGTCGTACGGCTTTTCGATATGGTTCAGAGTAAACCGTACCTTTCCGTGAATCCTGCGGCTTTCGCGATGATATGGAATGAACGGCAGCCTGTCTTCAGTCGGGAACTCATCGTCCGCTAGACCGAGAGTCTTGTATCCGAGCTGGTGCTGAATGAAATATATGAATCCTAAGGTGAAATCCCTGGCCTTCTGCAATTCCTCTTCCCTTTGCCTTGGATCCATCTCTATTATGTTAAGATAGAAATCATTGCCCTCGATGGGCCAATTGATCATATATTTCCCGCCGGGGAGTCTTCCATAGCTTATCATCATATCAACCGGCCATATCCTTTCAGGCTCTTTCGGATTGATACACAGGGGATTTGCACAGCAGCAGGCATACATGGCGGAGTCATAGCCGACCGGCCTCTCAATGCTCACATCATGTCCGTAATCCTTGAGAATGGCTACATAGGTAAGATCCTGAATTATCCTGTTGCTCTGAAGCGGCGCAATCCTTTCCCCGGTAATTTCCCGGCTCTCCATTCCTATGTCATAGCCAACTCCGCACTGAGCGGCAATGTCGCCAAGCTCGGTAGCATCAATCATCACCCTGGCACGAACCCTGTGCACGACATAGCGTCCATCCGCTGCCTTGCAAGCAACCTTTACCTTCCATGATCCGTCCTTCAACTGGCGAATGCCAGTTATCGAACTTTCCTTCCATACCGACAGAAGCTCCTGCTCCGAGCACATCTGATTGAATATCCTGTTTCCGACAGACGGTTCGAACTGGATATTGCTCACCCATCCGGTCTTGAGTGCTTCCATGCCGCCGTAATGTTCGCCGAGCCGCCTCTGAAACTCTCCCCAGAGGCCGGAAGGCAGATTGTAGCAACCGTCAGTTGCACTCACCCCCGCACTTGTAAGCATACCTCCGAGCCATGGAAGAGGCTCCACAATCAAAGTCCTGCTGCCCATCGAAGCAGCCTGTATGCCGGCAGTGCATCCGCTTGCTCCACCGCCCGCAATGATTATGTCAAACTGCTCATATTTGCAAGACATGATGCAGAGAATGCTTATCAACAAGCAACCAATCCTTTTCTTACCGGAACCAGCCATGGAAAACTATCTTACATCTATAATTTTATGTGTTTGGAGCGACAAGGACCACAATGGATTCTTCATAATGTAGTCCAATGTCAGTCGGATAATCTCCTTGTTCTTGATATCATCTTTTGTATCAAGTGGTTGCAGACGACGCTCGCTGGCAGGAAATTCCTCCCAGCAGCTGACATCCTGCCCCCAATATACAACCTTCAGCTCATCGATATGCCCGATTCTGACCGGAACTGACTTGGGCGAACATGTAATCCAGTCCACAGGACAATCCCCGGGCAGGGCAAAGGAACCGTTGGTTTCCATCTGGATGAAGAAACCTTCTTCATGCAATCTCCTGCACAAGCTTGAAGTCAGTTGGAGGCTTGGCTCCCCACCTGTTACAACTATATGACGCGGAGCAAATCCGACAACGATTCCGACAATTTCCTCCTCGCTCATCTCGGTAAAGGAACTGTGGTCCGTATCGCAGAAATGACATTTCAGATTGCATCCTGAAAGCCTGAGGAATACGGCAGGAGTGCCTGTATAGCGGCCTTCACCCTGCACTGAACAGAATATTTCGTTTACTCTCATTGCCGGCCTGTCAGTCCTTTTCATAAACTGCAAGATTTCCGAAACTCTCCTGCACTTCCACTCTGTAGCAGTTCTCCACCTGGTCGCAGACCCATTTTGCAATGTTCTCGGCGGTAGGATTGAAAGGAAGAAGTTCGTTCAGGTTTCCGTGGTCGAGATAACCATGGACACGGCGTTTCACCTCAGAAAAGTCCACGACCATTCCGTCCTTGTTCAACTCCTTTGATTTGCAGAATACCGTGATTGTCCAATTATGACCGTGCAGACTGCTGCATTTGCTTGGGTACGAGAGCGTCAGCGAATGGCTGGCGGAAATCTCCATTGTCTTTTTTATGTAGTACATGTAAGTTTTTTTTATTGTAGGGTGTACTTCTACCTACGTTGACAGCCGCAAAGTTAGATAAATTTATCATGTATCACAACTTGATTTTTTGAAAAATAGTGATTATGTTTGTGAGGTTCAATTAAATATAATTATTATGGACAGGGATAAGATAAAAGTTCAGGGCTCAGGAAAGTATGTAAGCCCTGAAACAGCAGTCATCAGGCTGAGTTCAGAACAGTTTTTCCTGAACGGTTCAAATGAAGACTTGGGGAAAATTTGTGACGGGTATCCGGGTGAAAAGAATCCTATCACAAATGATTGGGGTGACTTATAATCCGATGATTATGAAAGCAATATCACGTATATTGATGGCAATGTCAATAATGACATCCTCAATCCTGACGACAAGCTGCCTGAAAGAGCAGGCTCCGGAGGCTCCTGAACAGAACGCACCTGCTCAAGAGGAAAAGACTCTGGATTTAAGACTCGAAGTGTCAGGCACTTCCACCAAAACCTATATAGATGGAGAAACCATCTATTGGAGTCCAGAAGGAGAATCGCTTCTGGTATCTTGTCTGTTTTCTTCAGGAAATAATAACTATATAGGTAAATCCAAGACCTATGGTTATGCACTCACTGATGAAGGCAAGGCTGTTTTTGGCGCATCGTTCAATTATGCTGCTGATGCAAATTCATTTACGGTCGGAGCCGTTTATCCATGGGAGGATACAGGTGATTTCTTCAATTTCAGAGCTTATGAAAGAACGATTCCTTCTACTCAAACCCCGGCAGAGACAAGCTTCGACCCGGCAGCAGACATCCTTATCACGGTAGGGGCCATGTATGCAGAAACTTTTGAAAACCTGTCTAGTGTGCCTATGTCCCTGACACTTGCCCGGATGGTCGCCCTCGGGGAAATGACAATCAAGGGAATCGAACCCGGCGAACTGATATCAAGTGTTGAAATCACATCTTCCGAGAGTATATGCGGATCAGTAACCTTTAACATGTTTGCAGAAAAGACTCTCGAAACTGCCACATATAATGAAGGAGGCAAGACAATCACCTTGAAAATGGGGAACCGTGCAGCAACTGGCAACGATGTGGTCTGGTTCACCGCCCTTCCGAGCGACCTGAGCGGAGGCACGTTGAGCATACGTATCAAGACCGACAAGGCTATATATGAAAAGACTGCCGACCTGTCTGCAAGGACATTCAGGTTTGACAGGGCAGCTGTCGCAAGATTCGGCGTTTCCGGATTTACCAGAACAGAGGATGACACACCTCCTGAACCGGACCATTACATATCAACGGATTATTCAAGGGACGGAAAAGTCACAGTGCTTCAATCTGCAACGGAAGGAAATGGAATCAATGTCGTACTCATGGGAGACGGCTATTCAGACAGACAGATTGCCGATGGCTCATATAATGAAGACATGCTCTATGTTTACGATCGTTTCTTCACTGAAGAACCATATAAATCATTCAAGCATTTGTTCAATGTTTATTC
>JBJFDE010000368.1:0-4546 GCA_051889855.1 Candidatus Cryptobacteroides sp.
TCCTTTTCGGGAAAGTCACCGAGAAAAAGAAATACAATCTGCACAGAATGCTGAATTTCATGTCGAAATTCGTGTTGAAAATCCATGGCATACCCGGTATTAAATATACTGAATCAAACATATACGGTGAAGATTTCAGCAAACCGGCCGTACTTATATGCAATCATCAGTCACACCTTGACCTGATGCCTATGCTTGCCTTGACTCCGAAGATTATCGTCCTGACGGCAGATTGGGTTTGGAATAATCCGGTTTACAGATACACAATCAGGAATGCTGAATTCCTGCCGGCAACAAAGGGTATGGATGCAATAATGCCTCAGCTGAAGTCATTGGTTGAACGTGGGTACAGCATATGCGTCTATCCGGAAGGCACCAGAAGCCAGGATCTGAGCATAGGTCGTTTCCACCAGGGGGCATTCCATATTTCCAAGACTCTTGGGGTTGACATCGTCCCGATGGTGATATACGGCACAGGCAGGGCATTGCCAAAACACGGCAG
Organism: Candidatus Cryptobacteroides sp.; assembly: GCA_051889855.1. GTDB lineage: Bacteria > Bacteroidota > Bacteroidia > Bacteroidales > UBA932 > Cryptobacteroides. The sequence continues at coordinate 503 of JBJFDE010000368.1, forward strand.
ATTGCTCAGAAAATGGCCTGTCCATCTGGAAATCAACAAACGGCTCTCCCCTTCCGAACTTTCCAGCCTGGCAGGGCAGACAACAAGAGAACAGGCCTCATGGATGAGGAAATGGTATAAGGAAAGATATACTGAATTAGCAGACAGATTTGAACAGAATGTGTGATGTCGTTATAATAGGATCAGGTCTCGGAGGCCTTACATGCGGATATATCCTCCAGAAAAATGGTTACCATGTGACCATTCTGGAGCAGGGTGCGCAGATTGGAGGCTGTCTGCAATGTTTCAGCCGGGGAGGAGCAAAGTTTGAGACCGGCATGCATTTCATTGGTTCCGCCCTGCCAGGACAGACGATGGACAGACTGATGCGCTTCTTTGAAATGGATCAGGTGAAACTCAGCCAGCTGGATACCGACGGATACAATACCATATCCATTGACGGGGACATATTCCGATATGCAAACGGAAGGGAGGCATTCATCGAACAGATGGCATCATATTTCCCGTCCCAAAAGGATGCCCTGGTCCGTTATTCTGACATAATAGGACGGATAGCTGCCGCATCAACCCTGTCTTCGCTCACTTCTGAGGAAAGGGACATGGCTGCGAACAATGAGTATCAGCTCAGGTCCATAAACGAAGTTCTCGATGAACTTTTCAGCGACGAGCTGATCAAGAAAGTTATTGTAGGCGACCTTCCACTATATTCAGCTGAACTGGACAAGACTCCATTTTCACAGCATGCCTATATCATGGACTTCTACAATGCAAGTGCGTTCAGGGTAGAGGGAGGAAGTGACGCGATTGCCAGGAGCCTTGCTGCCAGCATCCGGAATATGGGCGGAGAGATACTGACACGGAAAAAGGTGAGCAGAATCATCTGCAACGATACCCGCGCCACAGGAGTTGAGACAGCAGATGAGACATTCTTCAAAGCAGATTATGTAATTAGCACAGTCCATCCTAACAGATTGCTGGAAATGCTTGATACAAAACTGATCAGGCCTGCTTTCAGGACCAGGATAAGCAGTATTCCACAGACTGCCGGGGGCTTCGCCGTCTATTTGAAATTCAAGGAAGGCATGATGCCTTACATGAATACCAACTATTTCGGATATGACTACGGAACTCCTTGGAACTGTGAATGTTACACAGATGCACAATGGCCAAAGGGCTTCCTGTACATGCACATGTGCAGCAAAGACAGGCAGCAGTGGGCACGCAGCGGAGTAATCTTGTCATATATGAATATCTCCGAAGTGTCACAATGGGCAGGAACCTCAGTGATGCATCGTGGAGAGTCCTATGAGCAGTTCAAGCGGGAGCGTGCGGAGCGTCTGCTTGAAAGCGTCCAGAAGCATTTCCCGGGATTCAAATCTAAAGTTGAAAGCTATACAACATCCACTCCTCTTACTTATGTGGACTATACCGGCACTGAAGGAGGATCGATGTACGGAGTGGCGAAAGACATAAATGCCGGCCCGGCAGGAAGGGTTCCTTACAGGACGAAGATACCAAACCTGCTTCTTGCAGGACAAAATGTCAACTCCCATGGAATGCTGGGAGTAATTGTCGGCACCCTCGTCACTTGCAGCGAGCTGGTAAAGACCGAAAACTTATACCTTCAAATTAACGGAAAAAACTGATAATTATGAAACCCAGTGCAGTAATCATCGGCGGAGGCCTGGGAGGATTGTTCGCAGGAGCAATACTTTCGAAGGAAGGCGTGCGTGTGAGCGTCATTGAAAAGAATGCGACTCCAGGCGGAGGACTTCAGAGTTTTGTACGCCATGGAGAGACCTTTGACACCGGAATGCATGTAATTGCAGGCATGCATGATGGTGACAATATCAGAAGAATATGCGATTATCTTGGAATAACGGACAAGATACATATCAAGGATGTGGATTCCGATCTCATTGACAGCCTTTATTTTGCACAGGACAAAAAGACATACAGAATTGCAAGCGGAAAGGAAAATTTCATCAATTCCCTTGCAGAGGAATTTCCCCATCAGAGGAAGAATCTTGAAAACTATGTGAAGGCTCTGTATGATATCGTGTCTGAGATAGATTTGTTCTATCTTCGTTCTTCGGATACATTCATGCCGATGCATGGTGAGGATTTCATGATGAGTGTGCAGGATTTCATCGCAAAGTACATCAGTGATGAGAAGCTCCGTTCAGTCCTTGCCTATATGAATCCTTTGTATGGAGGATGTGACAATATGACTCCTGCATATCTGCACTCCCTGATAGCGGTTCTTTACATCAACGGACCAAGCCGTTTTGCAGGAGGAAGCGTACTCTTTGCCAATACACTGGTGGAACTGATCCGGGAAAACGGGGGTGAAGTCATTCTCGCTGATGGTGTTACCAAAGTATTCAGTCAGGAAAAACGCATAACCGGAGTAATGACACGCAAAGGACGCAGGTTCGAGGCCGACTGGTACATCTGTGCAATACATCCATGCACGTTTTTCCAACTCCTGGATGATCCTTCAGTCCTTCCGAAGGCCTACAGGACCCGTCTTGACAATCTCCCGAATGCCTATTCGGCATTTACATTGAACATAAAGCTCAAACCGGGGACCGTCCGCTATGTCAATCATACCATGTACTATATGAGCCGTTACGATCAGGTGTGGAATTTCAACCGTGCAGATGTAAAATGGCCTCTGGGATTTTTGTGCATGACACCTCCGGAGATAGAACAGGGAGAGTTTTCCACAAAAATGATAATCACAGCTCCTATGGTATGGGAGCATGTGAAAAAGTGGGAAAATACTACTGTAGGACATCGCGGTGAGGAATATGAAAAATGGAAGCAGGAATGTGCCGATATCCTGCTTGACATGATAGAGGAGATGTTCCCGAATATCAGGGAATGCATTCTGGAAATCAATACTGCTTCCCCTCTTACAATCAGGGATTACTATGGCGTCAAGGAGGGCTCCATGTGCGGTTTTTCAAAAGACTGGAAGAATATTACGGTTTCTCAAGTGCCTGTGGTTACAAAGGTGAAGAACCTGCTCATGACAGGCCAGAACTGCAACGGCCACGGCTTCTGTGGTGTTCCTCTGACAGCCATCAATACCTGCGAGGTAATACTCGGCAGGAACTATGTACTTGACAGAATTAACAACAAATAGCATCAACATATTTATGTTCAGCGATATAAGACCATATTACGATAACGAGATACCTCAGGCGATGAGCAGGATCTCCGAGAATCCGATGTTTCCAGTCCTGGCCTCATATGTCTTCCCGGACAAACCTACAGAGCAGGTCAGGGAAATGGTCGGCAACATCAGCACCATTGCAGATTTCCAGAGGAAGGTAATGTTCCATGCCAACGAAAGAATCATTGCCCAGAGCATCTCAGAGTTCACATTTGACGGGATGGAGAACATTGGCAAGTCTTGCAATTATGTGTATCTCTCCAACCACAGGGATATAATGCTTGATGCTTCCCTTCTTCAGAACGCCCTCGTAATGAACGGTTTTGATACCACGGAAATCACTTTCGGAGCCAATCTGATGCAGGGACAGCTTGTCATCGACATCGGAAAATCCAACAAAATGTTCAGAGTCGAGCGTCCCGGAGGAAGTATCAGGGAGTTCTACAAGGCCTCGATGCACCTTTCAGATTATATCAGGCACACCATAGTTGAAAAGAAGCAGTCGGTCTGGATTGCCCAGCGCAACGGCCGCACCAAGGATGGAATTGACCGTACAGACCAGGGAATCATCAATATGTTCAGGATGAGCTCTGAAGGCAAATCCACATCACTTTCTGAGCTCAATCTGCTTCCGGTGAGCGTATCCTATGAATGGGAACCCTGCGATATCTTGAAGACATTGGAACTGTATGCCAGGAGGCAGGGACCGTATATCAAGAAACCGGGAGAAGACCTTAACAGCATCCTGACCGGTATCCTTCAACCCAAGGGGCGTGTGCATTTTCATATATGTGAACCTATATCAGAGCTTGATATGGAGCCATATAATAAATTGTCTTCAAATGATTTCAATAAGAAGGTAG
>JBJFDE010000369.1:0-13327 GCA_051889855.1 Candidatus Cryptobacteroides sp.
CGAAATAATGCTCGATGGCAGCTTTGTGCTTGAGGACCTGATGTTTGAACTCTGCCTCAGAAGCCAGGGAAGCAAGTGAATGGTAATATGTCTCTGAAAGGAATTCTACAGAACCTGTGGCAGCGAGCTTGCGGAAGCTTTCGATTACCTCAGGTGCATATCTGTCGAACTGCTCGAGGACTGTTCCTGAGATTGAGAATGCTACCTTGAACTGACCTTTGTTCTCATTGATAAGGTCGAGAAGGAGGGCATTCATCGGAAGATAGCATTTCTGAGCTATCCTGCGGAGGATGGTCCTGTTGGCAAAGTCATCATAATAGTGTGAATCCTTTCCTATGTCAAAAAATCTGTATAATCTCAATCTGGCTGGCTGGTGAACCTGAAAATACAGACACAAACTCTTTTTCATATCGTTTAATGTTTATTATTGTCAATAACTTCCTGATAAATACCTTTGATTTTTGCTGCAACATCATTCCATTTGATGCTGTTCACCTCGTCATATCCCCTGGTTGAAGCCAGATGAGAGATAGCCGGGTAGTTCAAAAGACCATAAATTGCGTCTGCCATTGCATCCACATCCCAGAAATCAACCTTCAGCGCATATTTAAGGATTTCAGCGCATCCGGACTGTTTGGAGATGATGGAAGGGACGTTGGTCTGCATCGCCTCCAGAGGAGAAATACCGAATGGCTCTGAAATAGAAGGCATTACATACACATCCGACAAAGCGAACATCTTGTGTACCTCCATTCCGCGAAGAAATCCGGTGAAATGGAACCTGTCGGAAATACCCAGACGTGCGACATGACGGATACATCTGTTGAGCATATCACCGCTGCCGGCCATGACAAAACGTACATCCTTGCATCTCTTGAGAACCTTTGCAGCGGCCTCGATGAAATACTCCGGACCTTTCTGGTAGGTTACACGTCCGAGGAAAGTAACGACTTTCTCCTTGACATTCCTCTCAACCTCCAATTTCTCCCTGCCGCTGAAATCTACGGCATTGTGGACAGCCACGACCTTGTCAGGGCTGATTCCATAGCGGTTGATGCAGATATTCCTGGTAAGTTCACTGACGGCCATGACCTTGTCGGCAGCCATCATTCCTTTTGTTTCGATATCGACAACTCTTGTGTCCACCTGATCGTCACTTGCACGGTCATAAGAGGTTGCATGCATGTGAACGACCAAAGGCTTGCCGGTAAGCTGTTTTGCAGCCACACCTGCAAGGTAAGTCAGCCAGTCATGGGCATGGATGACATCGAACTCATCCTTGTGCTGAAGAGCGATGGTAGCACCCACCATTGCATAGCGTGCAACCTCCTCCATCAGGTTTGCTCCATACTTGCCTGAAAATTTGTATTTCTGTCCGTACTGCACACGGAAGCCTTTCACCTGACGTTTCCTTTCCTCCTCTACCATCTTGGTAAAGTCCTGAGGATCAACGTATGGCACCATATTGGTACCGATGTGCACGAACTGTACTTTTCCGAGAAACTCGTCAACCGTAGCTGATACGGTATCCACTGCGACATCACTTGCGTTGATAATCTTCACTGCAGACTGATCTTCATCACCTGAAGCAGAAGGCATTACGAATATGACATCGACATTGTTGTAGGCAAGACCCTTGGTCATGCCGTAGCAGGCTGTTCCCAGACCTCCTGCGATATGAGGAGGGAACTCCCATCCGAACATCAGAACTTTCATTTCTTCACCTCCTTATATTGATTCATGATATAATCTATCCTGAGCAGGGCCGATGTACTGCATGCGCATGAAATGGCCCCATGTGGCTCATGAGGCGGATCTCCGTCATAAAGCTCGGAGAAGAGTCCGACGCCGTGCTTGTTGATGTCCTGATAGAATCCCTCAACAAGGTACTCTGCCCTCTTGTAGAATGTGCTTCCCATCATCTTGAACAGAAGGTCGATATATGGGGCAAGCAGCACAGGGAAGGCACAACCCTGGTGATAAGCAAGGTCACGGTCTATCTGAGAACCCTCGTAAACACCTCTGTACGCTTCATTTCTCGGAGAAAGTGTACGGATTCCCCTCTTGGTAAGGAGCTCGGTCTTGATGGTTGCAACGATATCCGACTTGAGTTCCTCGTCAATCGGGCAATAGTCAAGGCATGCTGCAAAGAGCTGATTAGGACGAACTGCAGGATCGACAGGTCCGTTTCCTACATAATCTGCAAGATATCCCCAGTCCTGTTTCCAGAATGTCGGCTGGAAGTTTTCTTTCACCAAGTCGCGGATTGGAGTCCATTTCGCCACGAATGCGCTGTCTGCAGGGCCATATTTGGTCTCCATGTCGATGGCAAAGCAAAGTGCATTGTACCAGAATGCGTTTGTTTCAACCTGATAGCCGGCCCTTTCGGTAACAGGACGGCCATGCACATAAGCATTCATCCATGAAAGAGCAACTCCATCCATCTGAGCCCAGAGCAATCCGTTAGGATGCATGGTCACTTCTTTCCTGCATCCCGGGGCATAGCTTTCGATTATGCCCTTGAGGGTCTCGCCATATTTCTTCCACACATGTTTCTCATCAGCTCCGAAGTGGATGTACTGCTGGATTGTGTCGGTAAGTCTGAGCGGACTCTCTACCTGAGTGGTACGTCTGAACAGACGCTCCTGCTCATCTGCGATGAGATTGTCGAGAATTTTCTCAAATTCTGCCTTATCACCGTTTGCATAAAGGGTAAGACCCGGAAGTGAGATGATGGTCTCCCTGAGAAGACCGGTCTCAAGCCATGAGAAACCTGCATTGATACGCTCTTTTCCGTCAACCACGCTCTTGAGCAGGTCAGCATTGCGGACAAGCAGGTCATGATATGAATACACGTCTTTTCTCTTCTTGAGATAATCGGTGAACTTTCTCTTGAGAGTCTTGCTGTTGATTTCATTCACTGAAGCCGAGAATACAACGGACTCACCCGGTTTAAGCTCAGTGGCAAAATAACCCGGAACGAAAAGATCTTCCCTGCAGTCGAAACCACGGCGATACTCATCGGAATAAGTGATACCGTTATACCAGTAAGGCTGAGACTTGAAACTTGCCTTGCCTGAAATCTGGAGATTCAAGTCAGGGAATCCGTCATAAAGGCGGAAAGAAACCCCGGAATCAATATCCTCATAGCCAGTGTATGCCTTCGCATTCTGGCTGGTAAGACTGTGAACGCTTCTGAAAGCCAGGAAAGGCTTCAGGGTAAGCGATACTTTTGAAGGTGCCTCAAGAAGTTCATACTTGATAAGCAACTGGTCATTGTCCGGAGCCATCATGATGGTCTTGGTGAAAATGATTCCACCGACCTTGTATGTTACCATCGGAACCGGAAAGGCATCGAAGTCAATGATATACTTATGTCCCCTCGGCTCATAAGTATCTCCATAGCAATGTATGCCAAGGTTAAACTGTTTGCCTCCCATGACCAGACTCTCATCCAATGAAGAAAGCAACATATACTTTCCTCCCCCGAATTCAGTCACCGGAACGGCCAGCAGCCCGTGGTAGCGTCTTGTGTTGCAGGTCACTATGGAAGTGTTGCAGCAGGCGCCAGACTTGTTGGCCTCTATTATCTCACGTTTGAGTGAGTACTCAAGGTTTACAAGTTCGGACTTGTTGAATTTAAGAAAAGCCATACTATTTATTTTTAGGTTATAATCAATCTAATTTTTTGAGCACTATCGCAGTCCTGCAAGGCAGGTAAAGGAACAGAGTTGAATCATATTTGCCATTCCCGTTCTGCGATTTTTCCTGCACAGTAAAATGAACCTCACCATTCTTTATCCTGGAGAAGCCATCAAATTCGTTTTCGTCCGTATCAAGAACACCCTCATATTTGCCTGCCGGGGCTGCAAAGCCATAGTCAGTGAAAGAAGATGTGGGGTTGAAATTGAGCGCAAAGATACAGTTATTTCTTTTGAATATCAATATTTTTTTCTGTTCGTCCTGAACCAGAAGCTCTGGCTTTGAGGCAAGAAGGTCGTTCTCTTTCTCCAACTTTATCATTGCCTTGTCGAAATTCCTGAGATATTTGTACCTCAGATAATCCGGTTCTGCAAGAGACCACTGCCTCCTTGCATATTTGTATGACCAGCCATTCCCCTCCCTCGGGAAATCAATCCATTCAGGATGGCCGAACTCATTGCCCATAAACGTAAGATATCCGTTTCCGGCGGTAGCCATGGTAACCAGTCTGATCATTTTATGAAGGGCGATTCCTCTGTCAACCACAAGGGACTTGGAGTCTTTGTTCATGGAAGTGTACATCTGGGCATCCATCAGGCGGAATGCGATGGTCTTGTCTCCTACCATTGCCTGGTCGTGGCACTCCGCATAGCTGATGGTCTTCTCATCCTCGCGTTTGTTGGTCAGCTGCCACCACATCTCTCCCATGCTCCACTGATCGTCAGAAAGTTCCTTGATCCATTTGATCCAGTTGTCGGCAACTCCCATGCTCATCCTGAAGTCAAATCCGACTCCACCGCAGTCAAACGGAGCAGCAAGGCCGGCCATTCCGCTCACATCCTCGGCGATTGTAAATGCATCCTTGTTCATTTCATGGATGAGGATATTAGCCAGAGCAAGATATGCGACGGCGTTTTCATCCACGCCACAGTTGAAATAATTGTCATATCCTACGAAATCTTTGCCCAGACCGTGATCCCAGTAGAGCATGCTGGTCACACCATCGAAGCGGAAACCGTCAATATGGTATTCTTCCATCCAGTATTTGCAGTTTGAAAGAAGGAAATATTTGGTTTCATCCTTTCCGTAGTCGAAACACCGTGATCCCCATGCCGGATGGCGGCCCTGATGACCGCTGTAGAAATAAAGGTCTTCCTTGCCGTCAAACTTGCCGAGGCCCTCAGCCTCATTGTCAACGGAGTGAGAGTGGACGATATCCATTACGACAGCGATGCCATAGCCATGTGCTTCATCCACAAGGGCTTTGAACTCCTCCGGAGTACCGAAGCGGGAACTCAGCGCAAAGAAATTGGACACCTGATAGCCGAAAGAACCATAATAAGGGTGCTCCTGCAGGGCCATGATCTGGATGGTATCATATCCCAGATCCGCTATTTTCGGCAGAACATCTGTACGGAATTCGTTGAAAGTACCCACTTTCTCTTTTTCCGTAGCCATACCTATATGGCACTCATAAATAAGAGGATTCGGACGTTTTCCCGGCTTGCGGTGTCTCCATTTGTATGGTTTTTCAGGAGCCCATACCTGTGCGCAGAACTGCTTGGTCACAGGATCCTGGACTGTCCTTGTAACATAGGCCGGAAGTCTTTCAGCACCTCCGCCCGGCCATTCAATGAAGAGTTTGTAGAGAGTGCCATGATTCAGGAAAATGTCGTCCAGGATGATTTCCCAGTTGCCGTTTCCCACCGGCTTGAGAGCATAGGCTTCCGTGCGTTTCCAGTTGTTGAAATCACCGATAAGATAGATTTTGTTAGCATTTGGAGCCCACTCACGGAAAATCCAGTGTCCCTGACCGTCGTTGTGCATACCATAATATAAATGGTTGTTGACGGCCTTGGAAAGAAGCCCGTCTCCGGCAATCTTCTCCTTAACCTTGAGTATGTTCGAATGCCTTGAATCAATGGCCGCCTTGAAAGGCTTTAGCCATGGATCAGTGTCATAAATCATGTAGTTTTTCTTTTTAGCACACATATATATAAAATTAGTCAATTCATTATATTTCATCAAATTCCTTGTCCATGGCCGCGACCTTCTCTCTGGCTCCTCGCAGATAGGCACGACAGGCCCGGACAAGTTCCGCTGAACGCCTGATCATCTTTTCCATATCTTCAACGGCCGTATGAGGATCTTCCACTTTCAGGGCTATGGCCTCAAGTTCGGCGACGGCGGAATCATAATCAAATTTTTCCTTATTTTCCATAATCTTCTTCATTATCAACAATTTCCGCCCTGTTTTCAACGGTTTCAACACGGCACCGGACCATTCCGTCATGGAACATCACACTCATGGCATCTCCTGCGGTGACAACTCCGGAAGACTTCATTACCGTTCCGTCAGGCCCCAGGGCAAGGGCATATCCCCTGTTCAATATTTTCCTCGGGTCAGCAGACTCTATCCTGGTTTTCAGGACCTCCACACGCGACTCCATTTTCGACAATTTCATGGAGAAACCGTTCCTTATCCTGGAGTTCAGCATGATGAGCCGGTTTTCAACTACAGCCATCCTTTCATTGAAAGCGAGCCTGATACGTGAAACATAGGATGAAAGCAGTGCGTCTTCATCCGCATACATCGCAATCAGCTCGTCTGCAAGGGCTGTCGGAGTTTTCACATAGGTGTTCGCCACCATGTCACAGACGTGGAAATCCTGGTCATGGCCGACTGCAGTAAATACCGGAAGCGGGAATTGGGCTATCACGCTTGCAAGGTTGTAGTCATCATAGCATGCAAGGTCAAGTTTAGCCCCTCCCCCGCGCAAGATCAGCACTGCATCATAGTCTTCCCCATCGTACAGGACATCATCCATGGCCTGAATTATGGACTGCGGACAATCCGCCCCCTGCATGAGCGCAGGGAAAAGAACGGTGCGGAAACTGAATCCGAATTCATTTTCGTTCAGGTGTTTCATGAAATCCCTGTAGCCGGCTGCATCCTCTGCCGAAATTATGGCGAGACGGTATGGCAGGCGCGGTATCTGAAGGCTTTTCTGCATGTCCATAAGCCCCTCGGCATTCAGTCTGGCAATCGTCTTCTGCCTTTCCATTTCCTGTTGGCCCACTGAGAACTCAGGGTCGATGTCATCTATCACCAGAGTGAAACCGTAAAGAGGGCTGTAAGATGCCTGGGCAAGTACAAGGACAGTCATGCCCTCGGCCAGCGGCTTGCCCGTAACTGATTCAAAATAAGGTGCTATGAATCTGTATTTGGAACTCCAGATGGCTGCGGAAGCCTTGGCTGTCAGGCCTTTGTCGTTGCTTTGGGAAAGCTCAAGATAGCAATGGCCTCCGGGACGGGCCTTGATTGCACTGATTTCAGCTTTTATCCACACTTTGAACGGGAAAAGGCGTTCTATCCCCTCTTTCATTTTGGCTTGGAATTCAAGAAGGTCAATATATTCCCGTTTCATATAGGTGTCCTAATCAGTTTATCGCAGCTTCGAGCGCCTACAAAATTAGCAATTTTTCCGACACGCCAACCAATATTTCATAAAAATATAATATCTTTGCGACCGATTTTACGCCATCCTGATTTTTGCAAAAAATGAAGATAACCGAAGCATTATTTGCTGGCAGCAGCACAAGGATATCCGAGAAGCCTAAACAGAAATTCCCTGAATTCGCATTCATCGGAAGGTCGAATGTCGGCAAGTCATCCCTTATCAACATGTTGTGCAACAACAAGAAATTGGCGATGACTTCAGCAAAACCGGGCAAGACCCGGCTGGTGAATCATTTCCTGATCAACCGCAAGTGGTATCTTGTGGACCTTCCCGGTTACGGATATGCCAAGATGTCCGCCACGGCCAAACAGAAACTGGAGCAGGTAATCCGCAACTATCTCAACCTCTCACAGGAAATGACGATGCTCTTCGTCCTGATAGATTCCAGACATGAAATCGGCAAGATTGACATGGATTTCCTGATTGAACTGGGACAGAGCCGGATACCTTTTGCGATAATTTTCACCAAGGCGGACAAGAGCGGCAAGGAGAAGCTGGCAGCTCAGATAGAAAATAACAAGAAACAGATTCTTGAGTACTGGGAGGAGCTCCCTCCTGTCTTCATAAGTTCTTCGGAAACAGGTTTGGGAAGGGAAGAAATACTCGACTACATCGGTTCAGTGCTCGAATCAGTTGAACAAGAAAACCAACACCCTCAGATATAATGCATAACGAACACAAAATCAAGCTTTTCTCGTGCAGAGCCTCCAAGGATTTCGCACTGAAGGTAGCCAAGGCGATGAATGTCGAGCTTGGCGCGTCAGATGTATTGACTTTCAGTGACGGTGAGTTCCAGCCTTCTTTCAACGAAAGCGTCAGGGGAGCCACCGTTTTCATCGTGCAGTCCACTTTCCCACCTGTTGAGAATCTGTTTGAACTGCTTCTTATGATTGATGCAGCCAAAAGAGCGTCTGCACACAAGGTCATTGCTGTAATGCCGTATTTCGGCTGGGCAAGACAGGACCGCAAGGACAAACCGAGAGTTTCAATCGGTGCAAAACTCGTTGCCAACGTGCTCCATGCAGCCGGATGCGACAGAGTCATGACCTGTGACCTGCATGCTGACCAGATTCAGGGCTTCTTCGATTTCCCTGTGGACCATATCTATGCCAGCTCTGTCTTCCTTCCATACCTGAAGAACCTCAACATCGAGAATCTTGCCATAGCAGCTCCTGACATGGGAGGTGCAAAAAGGGCGAACGCTTATGCGAGATATCTCCAGTGCCCTGTCATCATCTGCCACAAGTCACGTGAAAGGGCAAATGTCGTGGGCTCAATCACCGCAATCGGCGAGGTTGAAGGCAAGAATGTTATCATCGTTGATGATATGATTGACACTGCAGGCACCCTCACCAAGGCTGCAAACGTGCTCAAGGAAATGGGCGCACTGAGCGTAAGGGCATGTGCCACGCATCCTGTATTCTCAGGCCCGGCATACGAAAGAATTGCAGAGTCCGCACTTGAAGAGGTCATCGTTTCGGATACCATTCCGCTCAGCGAAGACCCGGCAAAGGATAAGAGCAAGATTACCGTACTCTCAATGACTGAAACTTTTGCTGACATCATTGAGAAGGTTTACAATTACGAACCTATCAGTTCAAGCTTCATCAACTGATGGAAATATTCATTGCATCCATCATACTTGTTGCATTGTGTGTGTTCGGCATGTGCTTCAATATAATCTTCCGCAAGGACGGTAAATTTCCCGAAACCGAAATCGAGAACAATATCGAAATGAGGAAGAGAGGAATAAAATGTGCCAAAGAGGAGGAAATGAAACTCTGGGGAAAGAAGAAGCAGGCACCCGATTGCAGTACTTCCGGTTGCGGTGACTGTCATGCCTGCCGCTGATTCCAACGGCACAGAATCCGCCGTGAGGCGATATGTATAACCGCCATTAGGCGATTTAAGTGATTTATTATGAGTCTTTTAGCTATCGTGGGCAGACCAAATGTAGGAAAGTCCACCCTTTTCAACCGTCTGGTGGGAATGCGTCAGGCGATTGTAGATGAGACTGCCGGTGTGACCCGTGACAGGCACTATGGCAGATGTGAATGGTGCGGTACAGAGTTCTCCGTGGTTGACACCGGAGGATATACTTCAAATTCCGATGATATCTTCGAGGAGGAGATTCGCAAGCAGGTGGTCCTTGCCATCGAAGAGGCTTCCGTAGTACTTTTCATGGTGGAGGCCGGTACCGGTATCACCGATTATGATGAAGAGATTGCCGACCTGCTCAGGCGCAGTGGCAAGCCTGTCGTGCTGGCTGTCAACAAGGTTGACTCCGGTGCGAAGATGTTTGATGCTTTCCAGTTCTATTCTCTCGGACTTGGTGAAGTCTGGAGCATGTCAGCTGCCAACGGAGGAGGTACAGGCGACCTGCTCGACGAAATTGTGAAGCTGATGCCTGCCGAGGATCCTGACAAGGATGAGCATCCTGAACTGCCTCACTTCACGATAGTCGGCAAGCCTAATGTCGGCAAATCATCCCTTACCAATGCCCTTCTTGGCAAGGAGAGAAATATCGTAACTCCTATTGCCGGCACCACAAGGGATTCAATTGCAACGCTTTACAATAAGTTCGGCCATGAGTTCATGCTCGTTGACACTGCGGGAATGAGGAAGAAGACCAAGGTTCACGAAGATCTGGAGTTCTATTCCGTGATGAGATCAATCCGCGCCATCGAGCACTCTGATGTCTGCATTCTGATGATTGATGCCCAGACCGGTATCGAGTCTCAGGATTTGAGTATTTTCAATCTAATCCAGAGAAACAAGAAAGGATGCGTGATCGTGGTGAACAAATGGGATACCATCGAGAAGGACAGCAACACCATGAAGCAGTACGTTGAAGCTATCAAGGCCCGTCTGGCTCCTTTCAACGACCTGCCGATAATATTTACTTCTGTTGTCAACAAGCAGAGAATCATGGATGTCCTCAATGCTGCCGAGATGGTCTATGAGAACTACTCGAGGAAGATCAGCACTTCAAGAATCAACGAGGAGATGCTGCCTGAAATCGAAAATTACCCGCCACCTGCATGGAAGGGTAAATACATCAAGATCAAATATATAACCCAGCTTCCGACCAGAAGTCCTTCCTTCGCATTCTTCTGCAACCTGCCGCAGTACATCCGCGAGCCATACAGGCGCTTCCTTGAAAACAAGCTGAGGGAAAAATTCGATTTCACCGGATGTCCGGTCCAGGTATTCCTCCGTCAGAAATAAATTCCTTCATATTCAAAAAAGAGAGACATCCTTCAAGTGGTTTGAGGGATGTCTCTCTTTTTTGACCGGCAGGAGAAGTGGGATCAGTTGGACTGCATGGTCAGCCGGATAGTTTGCACATCACGGCTGTCCGGTCCTATCATAATGTCGAAGTCTCCCGGTTCAACTACGAATTCGGCGGACAGGGGCTCAGATGAGCCAGCAAGATTGTACTGGTCAACTGAATACCAGCCGAGCATGTCAGGAGTGAGGTCAAATTCAACCTCCGCGCTTTCGCCTGCCTTGAGGAATATCTTCCTGAAAGCCTTGAGTTCCTTTATCGGACGCGTCTGTGATGATACTACATCGCGGATGTAAAGCTGCACAGTTTCAAATCCGTCATATTTTCCTGTATTGCTGACCGTCACTTTTGCCTTGACAGGGCTTTGTCCGGTCATGACTGAACTTGAAAGCGAAACAGGAGAATAATCAAAGGTGGTGTAACTCAAACCGTAACCGAAAGGATACAGGGGTTCGTTCGGGCAGTCAATCCAGTTGCTTGCATATCTGCAATATTCCTTGCTGTATGCATCGCGTCCGGTGTTCTTCATATTGTAATATACTGGAATCTGACCGACACTGTACGGGAATGACATCGTAAGCTTTCCGGAAGGATTCACTCTTCCGAAAAGTACATCCGTTATGGCATCAGCAGCCTCGGAGCCACCGAACCAGGTCTCAAGAATGGAGGTCATAGCCTCATTTTCCCAGGAGAGTGTCATAGGACGGCCGGAGAAAAGCACCATTACAATCGGCTTTCCCGTAGCGCGCAGAGCCTTGAGCAGCTTTCTCTGGCACTCAGGAAGGCCGATATCTGTACGAGAGCCTGATTCTCCGCTCATATTCGCGGCCTCCCCCACTGCTGCAATCACGACATCGGAATTGCGCGAAACTGCCACAGCCTCATCAATCATTTCATTCAGAGGACGCTTGTCCCATTTGACGGCATTTCTCGGAGACAGGAGTTTTTCCAGTTTTTCATCTTCAAGGATGTTGCATCCCTTTGCATAAGTGAGTTTCAAACCTTGCATATTACGCATCCTGTCAAGAAGAGAAGGATAATCTTCCCTGGCAGAAACGGCCCAGCAGCCCTGATACTGCACACCGGCATCGGCAAGAGGGCCGACAAGAGCCAGTTTTGAATCCTTGCTGAGCGGAAGAAGCTGTTTCCCGTCCACATTTCCATTTTTAAGGAGCACGAATGTTGATGCGGCAATCCTGCGCGCCTCCGCCCTGTTTTCATCCGTATAAATCCTTTGTTTCCTGGATGGGTCGAGGTATTTGTATGGGTCATGGAACAAGCCAAGTTTCCATTTTGCTTCAAGGATGCGGCGACAGGCAGCATCTATCTGTTTCGTGCTCACCTCCCCTCTTTCAAGAGCCTTGTCAAGGGTCATACAGCCGGCAGTCACCATATCCATGTCCAGACCTGCATTCAGGGACATGACGGCTGCCTCCTCCTTTGACTCCGCAGCCCTGTGGTTGACAAGTTCTCCGACTGCATTGTAGTCAGAAACGACAAAGCCGTCGAAACCCCACTGATTTCTCAAAACCTCGGTAAGAAGCCACTTGTTTGCAGTGGAAGGACAACCGTTCAAATCATTGAACGATGTCATCACTGAAGCAACTCCTTCCTCAACAGCAGCCTTGTATGGAGGAAAATATTCGTTGTACATACGTGCAGGGCTCATATCAACCTCGCGGTAGTCCCGGCCTGATTCAGATGCGCCATAAAGGGCAAAATGCTTCAGGCAGGCAAGCATGTTGCTGTCTTCTGAATAATCTCCGTCCCCCTGATAACCCCGGACCATGGCACGGGCATAAAGACTTGCCAAAAGAGGATCTTCTCCAAATCCTTCCGCACAACGTCCCCATCTAGGATCACGTGCGATATCAACCATCGGATTGAAAGTCCAGTTGATTCCATCAGCCGTAGCCTCAATCGCAGAAATCCTTGCTCCGGTGAGGACATCCTCCGGACTCCATGAGCAGGCAAGACCGAGCGGAATCGGGAATACTGTCTCATGCCCGTGGATTACATCCAGACCGACAAGAAGCGGAATACCCAGACGGGATTCCTCAACGGCAGTTTTCTGATACAGAAGAACATTCTCATACCCATAAGTATTCAAGATGGCACCGACTCTTCCTGCCCTGATATCTTCCAGGACATTTTCACATTTCTCATTGCCCGTAACCACTGAAGTGTTCGGAACAGACGGAAGATTCATCTGCCCCAATTTCTCTTCAAGAGTCATACGGGACATCAGATTATCTATGAAGGTGTCCATTTCCTTCTCTGATGTTCCTGTGTGGGAGCAGGAACATATAAGCAATGCCACAACAGCCAGAAATGCCGTCAGCATTTGAGAATGTCTTTTACCTGTCATTTTCTTGTATTCAGTTTTTTGATGATTTCCACTTCTTCTATTTTATACGGAGTTCCGTCATTATGGAGGATGTCGTGGTACCACAATTCTGGTTCACTTCCGTCAGGATGCGGGTCGTCCCAAGTGTATTTTGTATTAGTCTTGCCTTCAACAAGTCCCCAGTTGATTGCCCCTACATTTTTCTTCTTGAGAAGGGGCATGATAGTGGAGAACGTGCTTCCCTTGGTGCGCGCCATATATTCTGTGCAGAACATAGGACGGTTGAATACCTCAAGGTGCTTGATTTCCGCAGCATTGACATTCTCCGGGGCATAACAATGATAACTAATGACATCCGAATTCTGAAGCTGGAAAGCATTCAGCGGGGCATAAGCCCTGTCAAGCATCCATATTCCGCAGGTCAGAGGCTGGCTTGGAAGACACTTGCGAGCAATCTCAAACACTTTT
>JBJFDE010000369.1:13427-16883 GCA_051889855.1 Candidatus Cryptobacteroides sp.
ACCCTGAGGGTATTGAAACCAAGGTCTTCCGCCCATCCGAGTTCTTCGTCAATTCTCTTGATGTCAAAAGTATCTGCACTCCACATTTCAATCTGGTTGACAGCGGTGGAAGGAATGTAATTGACTCCCGAGTACCAAGGCTGGGCTGCGCTCCATGCATTTGCCTGTTCCTCGGTCCATCTTTCAGTTGCATCATAAATGCGGATTACCGCCCCTGGTGCCGAAATGTCTCCCGGAGTTGCAGCCATAGTACCCACACGATTCAGCACCTCTCCCGGGATGACAAGCCCTTTGTCTGTCATTGTCACGGCCTTTGAAATATCCACTGTCCTGTCCCCGGCAAGATCTTGAGCAAGGACTCTGAAGATTTTTCCTTTGAGCCCATCTGCCTTGAGTGTCAATGAACCGAATACTCCAAACACACCAATCGGCTTGTAAATGTCATCAATATCAATTCTAACATCCACCTCTTTGGCAATTCTATCACGGCCAATTCTTCTCGGAAGCGCGGCAACGGCCGTTGCGCCGTCAGGATACCTGCTGCACAGGAGATATGGGCGGTCGGCAGACATGTCATCCGTCTGGGCGACAGGCATGTTGCGGCTGACTCTGGCAGGGGCACTTGCCTTGACGGTGTCGCCGACCTCGTGCTTTACCCAGGATTCACCCTTGCCATAAACCCACTCGTCCGTAAGTCGCTGATTATCAACCACAATATCAGACTGTACTCCGAACGGCTCTGCAATTCTGCTCCACCTTATAGCCCTTACAATCTCATCAAGCCTGAGATAAATATCTTTATACTTGATTTGTGAAATGGTTTTCAGATCATTTCCGCTGACATTCAGGAAAGGATGGCGCATCACACCGATGGTACAACCAAGGCCGGCAGCAATGTATGCCTCGTCCTCACAGTTGACAAGTCCTTTCACACCATCTTCTGCCTTGAGGGCCAGCATTCTGGAAACCCTGTCAATTGTCAACGGAACCGAGATTACGTCATCGACATCGTAGGTGCGATATACGTCGCTGAAAGTGACATAAGGGCGGAGATTTTCAGTCGGGGTGGGGCCGATGCAAGGCGCGTGCTCAATCCAAAGTTCCGGAGCAAACTTCTTCCCGAGAGATGTCATATTCCTGCGGTACTGAGGATCGTGCTCCTTCTTTCCCCAGTCCACCTTCAGATAACCGACTCCGGCCTTCCCGAAGGTTGAGAGCCTGTCTGTCCAGAATTCATCTGCCGACATGGAGGTTTCTGGATCCTCATTCGCCGCGACCCACAGGCCCAGGCCCTTCCATCCCTTCGCCCTGACTTTGTCAGAGAGTTTCTGCATCCTTTCCTCCGGGGAACCGGTAATGGAAGGAAATCTTGTAGTGTCCACCTCATCGCGGCCATAGCCCTTGTTGGCATCGACCGGAATATCCCATGAGTCATCGAGAAGGAAATACAGGTCCTTGCGGACTTTAGGGAAGAAATTTATCCATCCCTGGCCCGGACCGTTGCCGAAAATATTCTCCTCGTTCATCTGGGCACGGATATCGTCAGTGCCGCAATAAGCATACTGAGTGTTCCATGTGCAATAATAATTGGGAGCCTTCGATGCTTCTGAAGGGACAAGGTTGAAACATGTAACCTTCAATGGTGTGAATACCGGTTCACCGAGGACGTCTTTCAATGCCTCGCTCCAGCATCCGGCAATCCATTCACGGCCTTCAGCATTGGGATGAACCATATCTGCGACATTCAGTCTCTGCCAGCTATAATTTTCAGCAATGTCAACCAGTCTGATTCTGTCATCTCCATATCCTTTCACCAGTTTGACGATTTCCTTGTTCAATTCCGGGATATAGGAATATTTGGGCAGTTTTCCAGACGGAATTACCTGAGCAACCAGAATAATTGCATCAGGATTGATTTTCCTGATTTTCCTGATAACTGATTTATAGGATTTTATGATACCCTTGACAGGTTTGGTTGCAGCATCGTGGTTGTGACCGGAATGGAAGAGGACGATATCCGCAGGATATTCCCGGTACACATCCTCGATTGTGCTGTCTATAAATTCCACATCCTTTCCGCACCAGCCATAGCATGGGATTGCCTCTTCGCCCTGGCGGCTCATTCTCGGGCCGATGAACTCCACGTCATAGCCATCTTCGAAAAGCATACGTTTCAGAGGCGACAGATATGAGCCCTGGCCGTCAATGCCCTCCGTTATTGAATCGCCTAAGCCCAGAATAGTGAAATTCCGGGCTTGGCAACCAATAGATAATATACAGAGGAGAACTATTGTCTGTATTATTTTCTTCATCTGTTATTTCAGTCAAGATTTGTGGCTTTCTTTACATAGAGTTCCCTTGCGCTATAGCCGGTGGCGCCATCAATTCCCGTATTGGTGAGGAATCTTATCTTGAGGAAACGGCCCTTTGCTTTTCCGCTTGCAAGAAGTGCATAAGGTACGTCAACCCACTCGGTGTCGTCCACGCTGGTTGAAACTGGAAGATTATCCTCCTTGGCTATGAGTGTCCAATTGTTCTCATTAGGATTTGCATAATTGGAGTAATCATAGTCTTTTCTGTATGCTCCATAAGCCGGGGTGAATTTGAACTCAGCATCATTCGACACATAGAACTCCACGCCTTTGAGATGTCCTTTAGGATTTCCGTCTGCACCGGTACGGTTCCAGTTCACAAGTCCGATGGATGCAACATTGCAAACCTCCTTCAAATCCACGACTATTGCAACCTGACGGCGACGTCCTCCGAAAGAGTGGTAATCCTTGAAATCATAATCATAATCATCGAATCCACTTTCCTTGCAATCAGCATTAGGTTGGCAAAGGGTCGCTTTGATTCCATGAAGGGATGTCCATCCTGAACTTGTGCCCCTGAAAAGGAGTTTTGGACTGAATTGACCGAACTGCCCCCATATATTCGTATGATCGTACTTTCTTATTTTTCCGTTTTCACCGTCAGCCTCTGTTCCACTTGTGTTGTCAGTATTGCAGACTGTATAAGCATAGCAAGAGTTGCAGAACTTGATGGCAAAATTAGATTCAGTCATCTGTGCAGTCTCAATTCCGACAAGCTTACATGAAGCCATAGGGCAGATTGCAGACCTGCCGACAGTGATGCTTGCGCCGGTGGATATTGAAGGAATTGTCTCAGAATCGACCATAGTCACGGTAACGCTGATACCTTTTGAGTACTCCCTTCCTGGCAAGGAAATATAGAACGGAGTCGGAGTTTCACTCAGGGCCACGCCATCTGGGCAGTCCAGAGTAACTGTAGTAGTTGATCCATCAGTGAAATTATATACAGGAGTGCCGTCAGCGGTCATGCTCACTACAACGTTACCGGCGAGAGGTTCATCGTTGTTGCCCTTGACTGTGATGCTCCTGACTTTTCCTGAGCCGGTGAACTGAAGTTTGAGACATCCGAATACATTCTTGAAAC
>JBJFDE010000370.1:0-4532 GCA_051889855.1 Candidatus Cryptobacteroides sp.
GTTGTCGAAGGTTCAACAATAATAGTCTGAGAAGTGGTGTTGATTGTAGGAGTAAAGGTACCATGGCCTTCTGCTGGAGTATTATAAGCATAAAAATCCAATGCATAAGCAGGCCATAAATATGCAGGATTACTTTCCCAATATGTTGTACTTTTGGTAAATGTAACACCATTGAAGTACACCGCAGAGTTACCTATTGCCGTAGCCTGAAAAGCAGTCAGATTATCAGTTGTAACATCTTCCTGAGCCTTAGTAGGCCTGGCAGTATAAGCCGAGAAACTGATACCTTTCTCTCCTCCTTCCGGGCCGCTGCTGACGACCTCAGTCTTTGCGCAGCTCGCTGCAATCAGAGCAAGTCCTGCAAGAATAATTGTGGTCTTTTTCATAATGAAAAGTATTTAAAATTATAATAATTTATTGATAATAAGCTTGTTGTTTACATCGGTATGGCCACCGTCTCATCATCCCACTCACTGACGTCGGTGCTGAACCCTCCGTCTTCCTCACCGGTGACAACCTCCGGAAGTTCCACCTCCAGATCAAGTTTGAGCGACAGTTGGAGCGAAAGGGTGATGTCAACGGAAATAAGCCCGGAAACATCGAACGACATTGGATGATCCTCCCCATTGACCAGCACGAAATTGATGTCAAGGTCATATTTCTCATCCGACTTCCCGTCGCCGATAAGCCCGAAAGACATGAAACTTGCCCTTATGGTCCCGTCAGAATCAGACCCGGGGTCAAATTGCCGGTTATTCAAAATAAAACCATGGGAGACAACATCCGTCGAATTAACCTCCCTTCCCAGATAATAGCCTCCTGCCGTTCCCCTCAGGTACGACAATGTAGTGCCACGGGCATATTTCAGCCCCTTTACATGGGCGACGATATTCACCTGGGAAAGGACGGATTTCGGCTCCACCTTCACTTCAATAGCCTGATCCATAGCCACATCCGTCTGGGGCTTGTCATAGAAATAGTCAATCTGGCTTGCGGAGATATGAAGACCCCGCACCACGGACACTGCAAGGGTATCCGGCTCGACGATGCAGTATTCCCCTTCAGGTGATGAGTCAGCTTTCGCTGCAAGATGTTCGTTCAGTTTTTGAGTTTTCAGACCGTCTTTGACTCCTCTGGCCTGGAATGTATTTATATTTCCCTCTCCGGTGAATTCAATCCTGCCTTGGAATTCTTCCGGGGTATCGTTCATGACAATCAGGGTGAAATCTCCTTCAGGTAGTTTTATATAGCATTTCTCCTGGGCACTCACAGGCGGGAAACGCTTGTACAGCGAACCGTCGGCATCGTTGAATGCATAGACGGTGACTCCGTTGGGATGAACTCCCGAACGGGTCCAGTCGGGATCCACAAGCACCGTCGCCGTGCCGGCAGAGGCATAATACAAGTGGTCGCGCTGGCATGAGCCAAGCGCAAGCAGAAGGAAGGACGAAAGGATAATCATGAATTCTCTCATCTGCCACCTCCTTTTCTTGTTTTCAGAACCCAAACAAGTGATACAGATGCTTTGGTCGGCAATATTCCGGAAAATCTTTTGACTGTCCACGGGTAGGGGATGACCTTTATGTCCCCGTATTTTGTGTCCTTCGCGCTTTCATATTCCCGGAAATCACAGCTCAGATAGCCGACTCCGAGGCTGTATTCCATCCTAAGATTGTTGCTGATCTGATGGGCATAACCGGCGCTGAGGCCTCCGAATACGTAGAAATCGCCCTGGACTCCGCAGCCCCGGGTGAGTTTTCCCAATTGAAAATCGAAGATTCCGGCTCCGCCATAGATTCCGGCGAAAAATCCGGTCATGGCTGCATTCAAGGGCTTTTTCCCGAACCAGATTTTCCCTTCGAGCGTGCCTCCGAGCATCTGGATGGTGATGTCATGCTTTTGGTTTCTCCACCATGGGAATTCGGCATCCGCAGCAAGGCTGAATCGTTTCCCTATCGGGATCTCAATTCCGAGGTTGATTACCGATGCCGCGTCGTATAGAAGATTGGTTCTGAATGCAAATACCTCTTTGGCTAAATCAGAATTGTTGCAGAGGCTGTCGGATGATTGTGTGGGGGGGGGTATCGTTTTCCCCACCGATGAGGATAAAATATGAGCAGAACTGTACACGGTAAATAGTACCGCGCATCCCAAAATAGCTATTATCCTCCTAAAAATCAATGTCTTACATTCATGCAGCGGCCTAACCACACCGCCTGGTTAAAACAGGGCAAAGTTACGTATATTTTTTAAAAGTTCAAAATAGCAGGCAAAATACCTCAATTGTTACCGTTTTATGCCTGTTTTTTCAATCCGGTGAAGTCGAAGAATGTGTCCGGATTGGAGTTCAGCACCAGTTCTTCAGGGAATTTTATTTCTTCGAGCAGGGGAAGGGCATAGCGGTAATCTGCGACTGAAAAGGAAATATGAGCGTCTGAAGAAATGATTACCGGCACGTCATATTTGCGGCATAAGTTTAAGATTTCCAGATTGTTGGGACGTGCCGCAGCTTTGTTTCTCTGTGGAATGAGGGAGGATGAATTGATTTCCAGTACGGTGGATGTGTCGCGAGAGGCGAGTACTATCGGTTCGAAATGGAGCTCGGCTGTGCCGTCGCCTGGGTGGCTTATGACGTTCACCCATTTGTTGTGCATGACTTTGAGCAGTCCATCGGTGTTCTGATCCTTGGTGCCGGGTGTCCAGCATAGTTTGTGGATGCCGGCAAGTCTTATGTCCATGAAGGCGTAATGGCGTTCGTCCAGGTCAATCGTTCCTTCTGAATCAAGAATGTTCAACTCGCTGCCCATCAATAACTTGACTCCGTACATTTCTCTCGGGATGATGCCGTAATTGCGGAAGTACATCGGGTCTATGGCTCCCGGGAGGGACGGTGCATGGTCCGTGATTCCGAAATACTCGATTCCTTTTTCTGATGCCGCCTTCACCATTTCCTGAAGGGTGGAGTAGGCATGTCCTGAAGCTATTGTGTGATTATGAATGTCAATCAGCGTTTTCATTAATATCCGGCTTTTGTTTTGCGCCTGCAAAATTAGCAAATTTGTTTGATTTCCCCGGGTCGTCTTCGGAAGGATAACTCTATTCAGGGTTGTACCTGTTCGTGGCAGCTCTTGCGGATTGGAATTATTATTTATAACTTGCCTTGATTTAGATTTTTTGATATTATGACAATGTTTAAAATAGGAATTATCGGCTGCGGCCATATAGCAGAAAAAATGGCAACGACTCTGAATGCCATGCCTGATGTGGAGTGTTATGCAGTTGCATCCCGTTCCCTGCAGAAAGCCGGCGAGTTTGCATCCAGATGGCATTTCAGCAAAGCGTACGGATCCTATGAAGCCCTTGCGGATGATCCTGCGGTCGATCTTATCTACATTGCAACTCCGCATGCCCTTCATTTTGAGCAGGCTATGATGTGTATCAGCAAGGGTAAGCCAGTCCTATGTGAGAAATCTTTCACTGCAAATGCAGCCCAGGCTGAAAAACTCATAGATTACGCCCACGAGAGGGGAGTCTTCATCACAGAAGCTATATGGACAAGATATCTCCCATTCTCCCGGACAATCTGCGACCTTGTCGATTCAGGAATCATCGGCAAACCTGCGACAATCCTCACAAGTCTCAGTTACCCGGTCGCGCATAAGGAAAGAATCATGCGTCCGGAACTTGCCGGCGGGGCTCTCCTGGACCTTGGCGTATATACCTTGAATTTCGCTGCCATGGTTTTCGGGACCGACATTGTATCGACACATTCCGTATGCCAGAAAACCGACACGGGGGTTGATGGTCAGGAAAGCATCACCCTCTTTTATCGTGACGGCAAGATGGCAACCCTGCAGTCGAGCATCTATGCCCGGAGTGACCGTCAGGGAATCATCTCCGGAGAGAAGGGACATATCATCGTGGATAATATCAACTGTCCGCTTTCGGCGAAGGTGTATGGCACTGATTATAAGCTTATTGCCGAATATCATGCACCTGAACAGATTACTGGTTTCGAATATCAGGTCCGTGCCAGTATTCAGGCAATCGAAAATGGAGCCCTTGAATCTCCGTTCATGCCTCATTGTGAAACTCTCAGGATAATGCATCAGATGGATGAACTCCGTCGCAGCTGGGGCGTTGTTTTCCCATGTGATTGAATTGCTGATGTGCATCATGATCGTCGGCATCCCATTCGCAAAAGCAAATTGGCGCTTGCTGAAAATGAGCCTCTTCCCATTCGGCACCTCCCGAAGATAAGGCCCCATCCTCCTCCGTCATACTCTCCTGCCCGGTCTCGTCATTCCCGTCCTGCTCGGCCATCTTTGTGAGGAATGCCTGGATAAAGTCTGGCATGACAACAATGAACTTCGAGAAAAGCAGGTTTTCAAATAACTCTCTGGTTATTATCCGGATATTACTTGTGGCATCAGGACTCAGGAAGCAGTTGAAACAAGAGGATTTGACTTCTGATTCACCAGGTCCGGTTGTTTTCAGAATTCAGGTCATTGAAAGTAATGAAAAGGCTTAAG
>JBJFDE010000371.1:0-4505 GCA_051889855.1 Candidatus Cryptobacteroides sp.
TAACTGGGATATGGGCGAAGTTGACACTTTCATTCCGGGAGATTTTGAACGCACCAGGCCTGAGGTCGAGAGCATACATTTTCTTCTGGCAATCCCGCATTGCGAGCTCAGGCTGGGACAGCTGGAGTATCTTCTTCGGGAATTTAGGACTGAACCTCAATGTCTTGCCCCCGTCCACAACGGATTTTCCGAGACCGAAGACAACATTGACGATTCCATCCTCAGCTTTCTCATTGGCTATAGGATAGAAGTTAACGCTCCTTCCTACTCCTGAAATGAGAGGATAGTACAGGCCATCGTGCTCTGAACCGCAGATGCTCTGGAGAATGACAGCCATCTTTTCCTCGCTCTGAAGGTTGCCGGTGGACTGTACATAGGTTCTACTTCCATTGTAATATGCTGATGCATAGACACTTTTGATTGCCTTGTCAAGCATTCGCAGCATCTGGTCCTTATTCTCTGTCAGCGGAATCATATAGGTGGAGTAGACTCCTGCGAACGGCTGGTAGTTGCTGTCCTCCAACTTGGAACTGGACCTGATGGCGAGTGGGGATGTGACCGTCTTGAGATATACTTTCAATTCACCTATCAGCCTCTCGGGAAGCCTGGAAGCCACGAATTCCGAGAGAATTTCAGAGTCGGAAAGCTCGGAGTCAATGACATATTGGAGACCGTTCTCCATTATGAACTGATCGAAGTAGTCAGTGGTAATGACGATGGTTCTAGGTATGGAGATATTGATTCCCGGGTATGCAAATGACAGGGAGTATTTGTCTATCAATTTGTTAAGGAATGCAAGACCTCTGGCTTTCCCACCGAGTGACCCATCCCCGAGCCGGGCAAATGATACATATCTGTCATAGTTTACAGATGAAAATTCAGCAATGATGCCACGCCCGATTGCCTTCCTGTAAGTCTGGATTTCATTAATCAGGAATTCCCTTGCCTCAGATGCAATCTCGTGATGCACCCGCCTGAATTTTTCTCCGAGAGGGAAGAGGCCCCTGGCAAAGAACCATTTGGAAAACATATTCCTGGAAGTATTCCTGACCAGAATATCATCCGGGACATTTCCAATAACCTCCTCAAGTTCCTGAAGATTGGCAGCCCGTCCGTATTCCTGTCCTTTTTTGTCCCTGAAGACAAAGTCCCCGAAGCCGAATTCTGACTTGATATAGTCCGAAAGCTGGAGGAAAAGTGTCCTGGAGTACTTTCTGAGGAAACCTACGCCAATTTTCTGTGCAGTTTCCGCAAGACTTCCCTGGGATGACTGGAGAAGAACCGGCATATGAGAATCATCACTGCGGATATAGTTCACAAGATCAATCCCGGCATCAAGTTTCTCGGTAGATGGAGCATCTCCTTTGTGGACAACCATGCCTACATCAGAAATAATACGGAGGAAATGTCCACGATATTTCTCATATATGTCGCGGGCTTCATCATAGCAGGTTGCAAGCAGGATTTTTGGCCTGGAGCGCTTCCTGTTCTTCTGCTGATCTTCGTTCAAAGTCTCCTTGAGGAACTCGTTACTTTGCGTAAGAATCAATTTATATAACTCAGGCAAATACGTTGAATAATAACGAATTGAATCTTCCACAAGGAGTATTGCCTGAACCCCTACCTCAAGAATGTCATTGTCAGCATTGTGCTTGTCTTCGAAGAGTTTGATGATTGCGAGTATTAGGTCTGCATTGCCGTGCCAACTGAAAACGAAGTCCACCGCAGAGTCGGTCCTGGATGTGATTTTGCGGCGTATTTCACGGGAATAATGCATGAGCAGGACAAAAGGAATATTCCGTCCGTTCTCCTTCAACTCCGAGGCTAGCGGAAATATATCCTTGTCAATCTCGTTGTACATGCAGATAATCATATCAATGTCAGGTTCCTGCGCAAGGATTTTCCTGGCATCGTCGGCAGATTCAGCCCATTCAAAAGTAGGCGGGTCGGACATATTCAGGCCAACATATTCCTTATAGACCTGTGACTCAATCTGGCCGTCCTCTTCCATTATGAAAGCATCGTAGTTGCTGCAAATCATGAGGATTCGCCTGATTCTGATTTTAATCAGGGAATTGTAGTCTGGAGTCCTGAAATCCTCGGGGCGTATATTGCTGTAATCTATGTCCATAGTATGACATTTATGTATATTGTTATCACAAATACCTGTAATACAGGTAATTATCTTGAGGTGTCAGATGTACGTCTCCTGAATTCGGCGACAGTGATGGCTGTGGCAATGGCAGCATTGAGGGACTCTGAGCCCTTTTCTTTGTAGCGGGGAATCAGGAGCCTTCCGGTAGCCTTCGCTCCTACTTCATCAGAAATCCCGTTGGACTCATTGCCAATGACAATGAGGGATGGCCTGTCAATGCCGCATTCCAATTCCTGCTCATATATGTTGCAGCCATCGAGGAATGTACCGTAAACTTCTCCACCACAATATTTTACAATGTCGCAAAGCATCGGAATCGGGGCATAGTGGAACTTGACACGGAAAATCGCGCCCATTGTCGCCTGGACTACTTTTGGATTGAATATATCTACAGTGTCAGGGCTGGCAAAAACAGCCTTGACATTGAACCAGTCGGCAATCCTCAGGATGGTCCCGAGATTGCCCGGGTCCCTGATTGAATCCAAAGCTATGAACAGTCCGGAGCTGCCTAAAGCATTTCTACAGCTATCTTCAACTTCTATCTTGATATCCAATGGTTTCCTAACTAATGCAAGTACTGGAGAACCGGATACTGTCGCAGATATTCTCTGCATTGCGGCATCACCGATTTCATCTCTCCTGTAGAGTTTCTCTACAATGAAACCGGAACGCAGCGCCTCTTCCACAAGCTTCTCTCCTTCCACAATGAAGAGACCCGTCCGGTCCCGGAACTTCTTGTCCGAGAGAGAACGGATCATCTTTATTTCATTGGCCGGGAGCATAATTCATTCGTGCTATGGTCCTCAATATCCGAGTATCTTCAGCATTGAGTCATAACTCTGCTCAGGAGCGAACTCCCTTGTGATGAGTTTCCCGTCTTTGTCCCTGTCAATGATGATATGCTTCGGGGACGGCTGAAGGCAATGCTTGACTCCGCCGTAGCCGGAAATGGCCTCCTGGTATGCCCCAGTATGGAAGAAACCGATGTAGAGAGGGTCCCTGCGACTCCTCACCGTAGGGAGGAAGATTGCATTGGCGTGAGCCTCTGAATTGTAATAATCCTTGCTGTCACAGGTAAGTCCGCCGAGGAAGACACGGTGATACTCGTCATTCCACTTGTTGAGAGGGAGGAGGATGAATCTCTGGTTGAGTCCCCAGGTATCCGGAAGGCAGGTCATGAATGAATTGTCAACCATATACCAGCACTCCCTGTCGTTCTGCTGCTTGACATCCAGCACCTTGAAAATCGTCGCTCCGGATTCGCCTACTGTGAAATTGCCGAACTCGGAATAGATGTCAGGAACCGGAACTCCGTGGGACTCACACATTGTCTTGATCTGGTAGATGATTTCCTCAATCATGTACTTGTAGTCGTAATCCCAAGTCAATGAGGTCTTTATAGGGAGACCGCCACCGATATTGAGGGAGTCGAGGTCCGGACAGATCTGCTTCAGGTCACAATAGAGATTGAGACATCTAGAAAGCTCGTTCCAGTAGTAGGAGGTATCCCTTATGCCGGTATTGATGAAGAAATGCAGCATCTTGAGCTTGAACTTAGGATTCTTGCTTATGCCGTTCTTGTAGAACGGAATGATGTCGCTGTACCGTATTCCAAGCCTGGAAGTGTAGAAGTCGAATGAAGGCTCCTCCTCGGCTGCAATCCTGATTCCAAGGTTTGTAGGCACCTCGGTAAGGTCATCCAGGTCCTCGAGTTCGTTCTTGTTGTCAAGGACAGGAATCACATTGTGCCAGCCGGAATTGAGGAAATCTGCGATATTCTTGATGTACTGCGGGCGTTTGAAACCATTGCAGATAACAATCAAGTCCTTATCTACCAAGCCTTTATCCTTGAGGCATTGGATTAGGTTCAAGTCATATGCGGATGAAGTCTCGATATGGACATTGTTCTTCAACGCCTCCTCGAGGACGAATTCAAACTGCGAACTCTTGGTACAGTAACAATAATGATACTCTCCTTCGTAACTGACCTTGCTCATCGCATTGCGGAACATCCGCTTGGCTCGCTGAATCTGGCTGGAAATCTTAGGTAAATACGTGATTTTCAGTGGAGTACCATATTCTTTGACAATGTCCATCATATTGATGTCATTGACAATCAGGGATCCGTCTTCAACCCTGAACTCGTCCTGAGGGAAATCGAAGGTCTGTCCGACCAAGTCGATGTATTTGTTCTTCATCCTTTAAAACAAAATAGAAAGGTTTTTGGTTTAACATAGGCAAATCCCGAACTTGTCAGGATTGAGTTTGCAAATATAATTCAACAAAATGAAAATACTCGCTTTTTATTTGAGTTTATCTTCCAAAAAGCATAATTTTGTATCCGGTAACC